>CAZARY010000030.1:0-15483 GCA_964487675.1 uncultured Clostridia bacterium
TGAAGGTGGAAAAACAGTCGGGGCCGGTGTGGTCACCGAAATAGAAAACGGTTAAAATACCGGGATGGTGGGCCAGGGGTCTAAATCCCTGGCCTTTTTAGTTTGTGCTTGACTGGCTTAAATTTTTCGTAGTTGCATGAATAATGATGCAGCGTACAAGTAAGCGTATATGTGTTATAGAAAAACTTTATTGACATGATTCCGTTGTTGTGATAAATTTGCTAAAGTAATAAAATAAGTACGGAGACAGTAGTTTGGGGAGGTGCAAAATACTAATGCGGGTAAAAATCACCTTTGAATGTACAGAGTGCAAACGAAGAAATTACAAGAGCTTTAAAAATAAAGAAAATGACCGGGACCGATTGGAATTAAAGAAATACTGCCAGTTTTGTAAAGCGCATACCCTTCACAAAGAAACCAAATAGCGCAAGATAATGCAGGTTAATGCAGGGGATTTTTTCTCGGCATAAACTATAAAGGTGGGAACCTCAATGGGATTTATAAAAAAGGCAATAAAGTTCTTAAAAGAAACCAGGAGTGAACTTAAAAAAGTTAATTGGCCTAACCGCCAACAGCTAATGGTTTATACAGGTGTGGTGTTAACGGTAGTGGCTATAGTGAGTGTTTACTTCTGGATTCTGGATACAGGATTTTTAGGTATTATCCAAATGATTGTTAATTAACACATTAGATTCTTTTTAGGTCGTGTTAAAAGAGCTCAAACACTCAAACATGGATTTTATATAAGCATGGATTTTATATAATATAAGGGTTGTTTTAACATACAGGACCTCTAGGGTTGCGCTGCTAGGTTTAGGGAGACCTTTGTCTTATGGTGGTGCCTCCCACAAAACGACAAAAACAGGAATAAGGGCCGATAAAGCCCGGGTGAGCAACAATGGAAAAAAAAGAACAGGACAAAAAAGAGGGACAATGGTATGTGGTTCATACTTATTCAGGGTATGAAAATAAAGTTAAAACAAATTTGGAAAAGCGGGTTGACTCTATGGAAATGAATGACAAAATATTTCAAGTCATTGTCCCCACTGAAACCCAGGTACAAATAAAAGACGGTCGCAGGAAGGAACTGGAAAAGAAAGTGTTTCCGGGTTATGTAATCGTCGAAATGGTTCTCGATGACGATTCCTGGTATGTAGTGCGAAATACACCGGGGGTAACTGGATTTATAGGTTCAGGTACCAAACCTGTGCCTTTAACTGAAGAAGAAGTCAACAACATATTAAAACAGATGGGTTATGACAAACCCAAAAAAGAAGTTGATTTGGAAGTAGGGAGAGAAATCAAGATATTAGATGGGCCCTTTGAAAATTTCACAGGGAAAATTGAGGAAGTCTACCCTGATAAGGAAAAATTAAAAGTAAGCGTTTCGATGTTTGGACGAGAAACGCCTGTAGAGCTTGATTTTGCTCAAGTGGAACAGTTATAAATTGGTTTCTTTTAGATACTGGTTTAGATAAAGAGTCAGGACAAGAGGAGGTGGAATAAAATGGCTAAAAAAGTAGCCCAAGTAATAAAATTACAGATACCTGCAGGCAAAGCCACCCCTGCTCCCCCTGTAGGCCCGGCCCTTGGGCAGCATGGTGTGAATATCATGTCTTTTTGTAAAGAATTTAACGAAAAGACAGCAGATAATGCGGGGATGATCATACCGGTAGAAATTACCGTTTTTGAGGATCGATCTTTTACTTTTATTACTAAGACACCCCCCGCTGCAGTGTTGCTAAAAAAAGCAGCTGGCATTGAGAAAGCCAGCGGGGAACCCCATATTGAAAAAGTTGCTACAGTAAAAAGAGATAAAGTCCGAGAAATAGCAGAAACTAAAATGGAAGACCTTAATGCTGCAAGTTTAGAAGCTGCCATGCGAATGATAGAAGGGACAGCACGCAGCATGGGCATTACAATTGAAAATTAAATTTCATATTAATTTATAGGGGATTTCATAGGAGGTTTCAACAGGGTCTTTAAAGAGATTTAAAGGCTAGCGTAAAGATAAAAGAAATAGCCATGAGAAAACTTGTGTATTTAAACAAATATAAAAAATACAAAAAAATGTGGGAGGGAACATTTCCCGCTAATACCACAAGGAGGGATACACATTGGCAAAGAGGAGAAGTAAAAAGTACTTGGAAGCATGCCAGAAAGTAGATCCAGAAAAAAATTATGATCCTGATGAAGCCTTCGAATTAGTAAAAGAAACTGGCGTGGCTTCTTTTGATGAAACCGTCGAAGTGTCTTGCCGCCTTGGGGTGAACCCCAAATACAATGAACAGCAAGTAAGAGGGTCTGTGGTGTTGCCCTATGGTACTGGTAAAAGCGTGAAAGTATTGGTTTTTGCTCAAGGAGAAAAAGCTAAGGAAGCAGAAGAAGCAGGCGCTGATTTGGTGGGCGCAGAAGAGATGATTGGCAAAATTGAAGAAGGGTTCTTGGATTTTGATGTGGCCATTGCCACGCCGGATATGATGAGCAAAGTTGGTAAGCTTGGACGTATCTTAGGGCCAAAAGGTCTTATGCCCAATCCAAAAGCTGGGACAGTAACAGAAGAAGTGGCTAAAGCGGTAGAAGAAACGAAAGCCGGGAAAATTGAATTCAGAGTGGATAGAACTGGCAATGTTCATGCGCCCATTGGCAAGGAATCTTTCTCGTCAGAAAAGCTAAAAGGCAACTTCGAGGCTTTGATGGATGCCATTTTAAAAGCGCGGCCAGCAGCAGCAAAAGGCCGTTATTTACGCGGGTTGGCTGTTGCTACCACAATGGGTCCAGGTATAAAGATTAATACGCAGCAGGTGACCACCAAATAAGTCCATTCGGTTAACAACAAACGAATTGGCAGAAACTATAATTTAATGATGTATGGTTTATTGTCAACTAAATAAAACAAGCCGAAGAAAGTAGGTGCCCAAAAGGCTTAAAATCCTACCGAGGCTGCAGCTAAAACAGAGGGTTTGAGTTTTAACTTATTCAAGACTGTATTGAATACAAGGCATTTTAATTATTTGCCTGAACTCAAACCTTGAAAATGTCTGTTTAATGCGGCCCGGTAGTGGGCCCTTTTTTATTGCTTAAGGCCAAAAACAGGAGGTGGAGAGTTTGAAAAAAACGCGGCAGGATAAAGAAAAAATAGTAGCGGAACTGACCGACAAGCTCCAGCGTTCAAAAGGGGCGATCCTGGTCAACTATCGAGGTTTAAATGTGGCCCAGATGACCAAACTCAGACAGCAGCTTCGAGACCAGGATGTGGAATTTAGGGTGGTCAAGAATACGCTGACTAAGTTTGCGGCCCAAAATGCCGGTATTGAAGGACTAGACGAGTACTTGGAAGGCCCTGTGGGTATAGCGTTTGGCTACGATGATCCGGTGCTGCCAGCCAAATTACTTCAGAATTTCTCTAAAGAATATCGCATGCCAGAATTTAGAGCAGGGGTGCTCGATCAAAACGTTATTGGTGCAGAGAAAGTCAAAGAGCTAGCCAAACTGCCCAGCCGAGAAGTGCTGCTTGGTAAAGTAGCAGGCACATTCCAGGCACCAATTGCAGGCTTTGCAGGTGCTTGCCAGGGAATCATTCGCAAATTTGTTTATGCTGTAGATGCCGTCAGGGAACAAAAAGAACAGGCCAGCTGATCATCTTCAAGTTGATAGGACCAAATTAGATCCTATTATTGCCAGCTCTGCACGAGCAAAATTTTAAGTGCTTGGATGAAGCAGTTTCAGACTTTAATTGTATTGAAATTAAATTATCATGAGGAGGTATAATCAAATGTCAAAAGTTCAAGAAGTTATGGATATTGTGAAGGAAATGAGCGTTTTGGAATTATCAGAACTGGTCAGCCAAATGGAAGAAGAATTTGGTGTAAGTGCTGCTGCCCCTGCACCTGCTGCGAGTGCTCCTGCCGCAGGAGCTGAGGAAGCTTCAGGTGAGGAAGAAGAGCAAACGGAATTTGACGTTATATTAAATAATGCTGGTCAGAAAAAGATTCAGGTCATTAAAACAATTAAAGAGGCCACTGGTATAGGTTTGAAAGAAGCAAAAGCTTTAGCGGATGAACTGCCTAATACTGTAAAAGAAAAAGTAAGTAAAGAAGAAGCGGATGAATTGAAAGAAAAGATTGAAGAAGCAGGGGGCGAAGTAGAGATTAAGTAAGTGACTTTTTAACGGCATAGAAAATATGCTGTGACTATTTAAAAAAGTACACTGAAACAAATCGACTCATTATTAGAAACTTAAAAGGTTTAGGGCACTTTGCGACGACAAGGTGCCCTAATTTTTCTTATAGTGATCACGGTTTAATTGTGAAGGGGATAAATTATTGGATGAATGATTATTGACTTTATTCTAACTTTGTGTTAACATTTTTAGTTGCTATGAAGAAATAATTATGTTAAAAGAATTGCTTTTTCTAACTTCATTTAGATTTAAAGTTAGAATATTTTTTTTTACTTAACCTTCCTCAAAATTTAACCTTCCTTAATTTGATTTAAGATTACCAAATCTGGGCGTGAGAGGTGAAAATTGTATGGCAAAAGTGGCTTCTGCTCCGTCGTTCCGAAGAAGTTTTTCTAAAATAGACGAAGTTTACAACCTACCCAATTTAATTGAAATACAAAAAAGTTCGTATCAGTGGTTTTTAGATGAAGGACTTAGAGAAATGTTTGATGATATTTCCCCGATTGAAGACTTTACCGGGGGATTGGTCCTGGAATTTGTGGATTACACCCTGGGAGACCCCTCTTACTCTGTTGAGGAGTGCAAAGAAAGAGATGTGACTTACTCAGTTCCGTTAAAAGTTAAAGTCCGGCTTGTCAACCAGGAGACCGGTGAGGTTAAGGAACAAGAAGTTTTTATGGGGGATTTTCCCCTGATGACTGAAAATGGAACTTTTATAATTAATGGGGCTGAAAGGGTTATTGTCAGCCAGCTGGTACGGTCACCTGGTGTATATTTTAATACTGAATTAGATTCTAATGGTAATCGACTTTACTCTGGTACAATTATTCCTAATCGCGGCGCTTGGTTAGAATTTGAAACCAATGCACAAAATGTGCTTTCTGTCCGTGTAGACCGGACCAGAAAACTGCCAATAACCACCTTAGTTCGCGCTTTGGGATATTCTACCCGGGATGAAATTTTACGCTTATTTGGTGAAGACTCTCGCCTTCGCGCTACTTTGGAGAAAGACCATGCGGGCTCATATGAAGAAGGCATATTAGAAATTTATAAACGACTAAGGCCGGGAGAGCCTTTAAATGTTGAAAATGCCAAAAGTTTATTTGAATCCTTGTTTTTTGATCCTAAACGCTATGATCTAGCGAAAGTCGGGCGCTATAAAATGAATCAAAAATTGGCTTTAAGTGACCGTATAGTCGGTGAAGTAGCGGCCGAAACTGTAGTTGATGATGAAACCGGTGAAGTGATTGTACGAGAAGGCAATCGACTGGATATGCCTTTGGTGGAAAAACTTGAGCAATTCGGCCTGGAACGCATTAAAATTAAGCACGACGAAGATGATGAACATGCCACCAATGTATTGAGCAATGGAGACGTGGAATCCAATGTTAAAAACCTAACAAGAGGAGATATTATTTCGTCTATCAACTATTTGCTCAACCTAATGGATGGTGTGGGCGATGTGGATGACATTGATCACCTGGGAAATCGCCGTCTGCGTTGTGTGGGAGAATTATTACAAAACCAGTTTCGTATAGGGCTTTCTAGAATGGAAAGGGTTGTCCGAGAACGGATGACCATTCAAGATGTTGACACCATCACCCCATCTGCCCTGATTAATATTAGGCCTGTAATTGCCTCAATAAAAGAATTCTTTGGCAGCAGCCAATTATCTCAGTTTATGGACCAGACCAACCCCTTGGCGGAACTCACCCACAAGAGACGACTCAGCGCCCTGGGCCCGGGTGGATTAAGTCGAGAAAGAGCCGGCTTTGAAGTACGGGACGTACACCATTCTCACTATGGCAGGATGTGCCCTATAGAAACGCCAGAAGGTCCCAATATTGGTTTGATTAGCTCTTTATCCACTTATGCCAAGGTGAATGAATTTGGATTTATTGAAACCCCATATCGAAAAGTGGATAAAGAAAATGGTTATGTGACCGATAAAATCGAATATTTGAGCGCACATGTGGAAGATAAATATGTCATAGCCCAGGCAAATACGCCCCTGGATGAAAATGATAACTTTGCTGTAGACAGGATCACAGCTCGTTACCGGCATGAAACGGTGATTACCTCACCAGATCAAATAGATTACATGGACGTTTCACCGCGGCAACTAGTCAGTGTTGCCACGGCCCAGATTCCATTTTTAGAAAATGATGATGCCAACCGGGCATTGATGGGAAGTAATATGCAGCGACAGGCGGTTCCTTTGCTTGTCAGTGATTCCCCCCTAGTGGGGACTGGAATGGAATACAAAACAGCTTATGATTCCGGAGCTGTGGTTAAATGTGCCGCGCCCGGTGTGGTGAAATCAGTCGAATCGAGGGAAATTGTTGTGGATCGGGGAGATAAAGAAAATGGTCGATATATAAATGGGCGTACTGGCGAAATTTTTCAGTCGGAACCGGGTGATGTTCCTCCTGGTCAGGATATATATCAACTTCAGAAGTTCCAGCGCTCTAACCAGGGTACTTGTATCAATCAAATCCCTGCCGTTGAAAAAGATGAAAGCGTGGCAGAGAATCAAGTAATTGCCGATGGACCTTCTACGGAAAACGGCGAACTTGCCTTGGGTAAAAATGTTTTGGTCGCTTTTATGCCCTGGGAAGGTTATAATTATGAAGATGCTATTTTGATCAGTGAAAAACTGGTAAAAGATGACACATATACCTCCATTCATATAGAAGAATACGAGTCGGAATCCCGGGATGCCAAGTTGGGTCCTGAAGAAATCACCAGGGATATTCCCAATGTGGGAGAAGATGCTTTAAAAAACTTGGATGAAAGAGGTATTGTGCGAATAGGAGCCGAGGTAAAATCTGGCGATATACTGGTGGGAAAAGTAACCCCTAAGGGAGAAACGGAACTTACGGCAGAAGAAAGATTACTGCGAGCTATTTTTGGAGAAAAGGCAAAGGAAGTAAGGGATACTTCCCTGCGGGTACCCCATGGCGAACATGGAATCGTTGTGGATGTTAAAGTGTTTAGCCGGGAGGATGGAGATGAACTGCCTCCGGGCGTCAATCAACTGGTCCGGGTATATGTGGCACAAAAACGAAAGATATCCGAAGGAGATAAAATGGCAGGAAGACACGGCAATAAGGGTGTGATTGCCAAAATTCTCCCTGAGGAAGACATGCCTTTTATGCCAGATGGGACACCCGTTGAAATCATTTTAAATCCTTTAGGCGTGCCATCTAGGATGAATTTAGGCCAAGTTATGGAGACTCACCTGGGGTGGGCAGCAAATGCCTTAGGCGTAAAGATGGCTTCTCCAGTTTTTGATGGTGCTGATGAAGATGAAATATTAGAAACGTTAAAAGAGGCCGGATTGCCAGAAAATGGTAAAACTCGGCTTGTCGATGGAAGAACAGGCGAACCATTTGACAATTATATAACTGTCGGATATATCTATATGTTAAAATTGGCGCATTTGGTGGATGACAAGATCCACGCTCGTTCCACCGGGCCTTATTCTCTCGTTACTCAACAACCCCTGGGAGGAAAAGCCCAGTTTGGTGGGCAAAGGTTTGGCGAGATGGAGGTATGGGCCCTGGAAGCTTACGGAGCTGCGTACAGCCTGCAGGAATTACTCACGGTTAAAAGTGACGATGTGGAAGGCCGAGTGAATACCTATGAATCTATCGTAAAAGGCGACAATGTTCCGCAGCCGGGGATTCCAGAATCATTCAAGGTATTAATTAAGGAACTGCAAAGTTTGGGTATGAACGTAAATGTGCTTAATGAAGAGGAAGGCTTAATTTCAATTAAGGATGGTGAAGGGAACGAAGAAGTGGTTTCGGTTGATGATATGCATATAAAAGAAATCAGCGGCGGTGGAGACGGGGAAGAGAAAGAAGAAACTGATGAGCTGTAGCCGGAACAATATTGCCATTATTTGGAAGAAGGGAGAGATCGCCCTTGAAGGATGTGAACAGCTTTAATGCCTTGCAAATTGGCTTAGCTTCCCCTGAACAGATTCGATCTTGGTCTAAAGGGGAAGTCAAAAAACCAGAAACAATTAACTATCGTACGCTCAAACCGGAAAAAGAGGGTTTGTTCTGCGAAAAAATATTTGGCCCACAAAAAGATTGGGAATGCCATTGCGGAAAATACAAGCGCGCCCGTTATAAAGGGCTTGTATGCGACCGTTGTGGTGTGGAAGTTACCCAATCTAAAGTAAGAAGAGACAGAATGGGTCATATTGAACTGGCTGCGCCTGTCAGCCATATCTGGTACTTTAAAGGTATTCCCAGTCGACTGGGGCTGCTTCTTAATATGTCGCCGCGCGCCTTGGAAAAAGTACTGTATTTTGCTTCCTATGTGGTGGTAGATCCTGGAGAAACAGCTTTGGCTTATAGGCAGCTGCTAACAGAAACGGAATACAGGGATTACAGGGAGCAGTATAGCCAGCAGTTTAAAAAAGGAAAAGGGTTTAAAGCGCTAATGGGCGCAGAAGCTATCAAGGAACTTTTGAAAGAACTCGATTTAGAACAGCTTAATCAAGAGCTCAGGCAGGACTTAAAAACAGCCAAAGGGCAGAAGAAAGTAAGGACCGTCAGACGTTTGGAGGTTGTAGAGTCTTTTCGTCAGTCGTCCAATAAACCGGAATGGATGGTTTTGGATGTCATCCCGGTTATTCCTCCAGACCTCCGGCCAATGGTCCAGTTAGATGGAGGGCGTTTTGCCACATCTGATCTCAATGACCTTTATAGAAGAGTAATAAACCGCAACAACCGATTAAAACGGCTTTTAAACCTAGGGGCGCCTGACATTATTGTTCGAAACGAAAAGCGTATGCTCCAAGAGGCTGTAGATGCCTTGATAGATAATGGTCGCCGTGGGAGAGCAGTTACAGGACCGGGCAATCGTCCTTTGAAGTCTCTCAGCGATATGTTAAAAGGCAAACAGGGAAGATTTCGACAAAACTTGCTAGGGAAAAGGGTGGATTACTCTGGACGATCCGTTATAGTAGTAGGACCTGAACTAAAAATTTATCAATGCGGACTACCGAAAGAAATGGCTTTAGAGCTATTTAAACCCTTTGTCATGAAACGATTGGTTGACAAAGAAATTTCTCATAATGTTAAAAGCGCTAAACGCATGGTTGAAAGGGTCAGTCCGGAAGTTTGGGATGTGTTGGAAGAGGTGATCAAAGAACATCCGGTTTTACTCAACAGGGCGCCGACCCTTCATCGACTAGGCATACAAGCTTTTGAACCCGTGCTCATTGAGGGCAGGGCAATTCAGATCCATCCCCTAGTCTGCCCGGCCTATAATGCAGACTTCGATGGGGACCAAATGGCTGTTCACGTACCCTTATCAGCTGAAGCTCAAGCAGAGTCTAGAATACTTATGCTTGCCAGTCACAATATATTAAATCCCAAGGATGGTTCACCGGTGGCCACACCTACCCAGGATATGGTGCTGGGGGCTTATTATCTAACCATTGAAACCGCCGGGGAGATAGAACGCGGATGGTATTTTTCCAGCCCTGACGAGGCGATAATGGCTTACAGGCAGAACGAGTTAAAGCTGCAGGATCCAATTGCCGTGGATGTTCGAAGCTATAAAGGTAAAGATTTCAATTTGCCAGAGAATAATCGGCCCAAGGAAAGCAATCTATTGATTACAACGGTGGGTAAGATTATTTTCAATGAAATTTTTCCAGAAGATTATCCTTTTATAAATAGCGATGAACCTGGACTGAGCCAAAAGGATTGGCTGCTGCCGCAAGAGAAGTTATCGGAAAAAATAGTAAGCCGTGGCGAGAGAAAAGCGCTTCAGAAGGGTGCTTTGGGTGATTTAGTCGCTCACTGCTATCGAAAATATGGGAGCAGCACTACGTCTGGGATTTTGGACTCTTTAAAAGAATTAGGCTATATGTATGCTACCCGGGCAGGCCTGACCATCGGGGTAGATGACGTTGATGTGCCTGGAGCGAAACAGGAGATAATTTCAAAAGCAGAAGATAATGTAGATAAAGTAGAAAAACAACACCGTCGTGGCCTGATCAGTAGGTTTGAGCGCTATAACAGCGTGATCGATATATGGAACAATGCTAAAGATAAAGTAACGGATGCCGTGATGGAGAATCTAGATACGTTCAATCCCATTTATATGATGGCTGCTTCAGGTGCCAGAGGGAATGTATCCCAAATCACCCAACTGGCGGGGATGCGCGGTTTAATGGCTGATCCTACGGGTAGAATTATTGACCTCCCAATAAAAACGAATTTCCGTGAGGGCTTAACAGTGTTGGAATACTTTAACTCTACCCACGGAGCCAGGAAAGGTCTGGCGGACACAGCTTTAAAAACAGCGGATTCGGGTTATCTTACCAGGCGCCTGGTAGACGTAAGTCAGGATGTCATTGTCAGGGAAGAAGATTGTGGCGATCTAGATGGCGTGGAAGTGGAAGCCATAATGAGTGGCAACGAAGTAATTGAAGGTTTATTTGACCGCATTATTGGCCGATTTGCCGCGGAAGATATAAAAGACCCAAAAACGGGGGAGCTTTTGGTCAAAGCTGATGAGTTCATCACTGAGGATGTGGCAGAAAACATAACAAAAGCCGGTATTGAGAGCGTTTATATTCGCTCTGTATTAACTTGCAAAACCAGTCACGGGGTTTGTGTCAAATGCTATGGCCGAGATTTGGCTACAGGCAGCGTGGTTAGCCGGGGCGAATCAGTCGGTATTATTGCAGCCCAATCTATTGGAGAACCTGGTACCCAGCTGACCATGCGCACTTTCCATACGGGCGGTGTAGCAGGGGACGATATCACCCAGGGCCTCCCCAGGATTGAAGAGCTTTTTGAAGCCAGAAAACCCAAGGGGTTAGCTGTTATCAGTGAAATTTCTGGTCGGGTTGCCGTTCAATCGGAAAGCAACCGACAAAGAGTGACAGTAGTGCCGGAAAAAGGACCGGAAAAAACCTATACGATACCCTTTGGTGCCCGGTTGAAAGTACAAGAGGGTGAAGAACTAAATGCCGGTGATGAAATTACAGAAGGCTCAATTAATCCTCATGATCTATTGAAGGTAAAAGGCGTTCGAGGCGTTCAGCTTTATATTCTCCAGGAAGTACAAAAAGTATATCGTATGCAGGGTGTGGACATTAGTGATAAACATATTGAAGTAGTAATTCGTCAGATGTTGAAAAAAATCCGGGTTGAAGAAGCTGGTGACACCGATATGCTGCCTGGCGGCTAC
This sequence comes from uncultured Clostridia bacterium, assembly GCA_964487675.1. Classification (GTDB taxonomy): domain Bacteria; phylum Bacillota; class Natranaerobiia; order Natranaerobiales; family Natranaerobiaceae; genus CAZARY01. The sequence goes on from CAZARY010000030.1 coordinate 11,408, forward strand.
GTAGACTACTTTGAGTTTGAAAAAGCTAATGAAGAAATTAAGGCCGAAGGTGGGGAGCCAGCCAAGGCACGCTCATTATTATTAGGTATCACCAAAGCTTCCTTAGCCACGGAAAGTTTCTTATCAGCTGCTTCCTTCCAAGAAACCACCAGGGTTTTAACCGAGGCAGCGATCAAAGGCAAAATAGATCCCTTGATTGGGCTGAAAGAAAATGTCATTATCGGGAAACTGATCCCAGCAGGAACTGGTAAAGACGAGCACAGGAATGTTGACCTCACTTATGATGTGATTGATACCCCTTCGAATGAAATGGGGGCCGAGTCTGAGGAGGATAAAGAGGCTGAACATGAAGAGGAACAAGAAAAAGCTGAATTTAAAGTTGACACCATCGAGTAATCCTGCTAAAATTATAAGGTGCGCATTTGGATAGGGCTTTTTGGAGGTTGTTTTATGTCCCTTGACGAGATAAAGCAAACAAAAAACAAGGTAGTTGGGTTAAAAGAAACATCTAGGGCTATTGAAAACCAACAGGCAAAAAAAGTTTTTGTAGCTGAAGAAGCTGATGACAAGGTCAAAATCCCCCTGCAGGAGAAATGCCAGGAACACCAGGTAGAAATAGAATTTGTTTCTTCTATGAAGGACCTGGGAAAAGCAGCAGGGATTCAAGTCAAGGCAGCAGCAGCGTGTATTTTGAATGAATAAAAACTCGGGAGGGCATTGCCCTCCCGGGTATTATGTGTAATTGCACACAAGGAGGTGGGATGAGTGCCAACGATTAACCAGTTGATCCGGAAAAAGCGAAAAAGCTCTCAAAAAAAGAGAACAGCACCTGCCCTGGAAAAAAACCCACAAAAAAGAGGGGTATGCACCAGGGTTTCGACCACTACACCGAAAAAGCCGAATTCTGCTTTGAGAAAGATTGCCCGGGTAAGATTAACCAACGGCATGGAAGTTACTGCGTATATCCCGGGAATTGGCCACAACCTACAGGAACACTCTGTAGTTCTGGTTCGTGGTGGAAGGGTTAAGGATTTGCCTGGTGTACGTTACCAGCTGGTCAGAGGTGCCTTAGATACTGCTGGGGTAGAAGACCGAGCTCAAGGCCGTTCTAAATATGGGACAAAGAAAAAATAATCTTCCCCAATTTAATGCATGGGTAAAATTAGACGCCAAGAACACCTTTCTAGAGGTTAATGGGTAGTTGATTTCATTATGGAAGCATGCGGCTAGAAGTCATTATTTGATCTATTAATGATAATTTTTTACATTAAATACATTAAAACGGTTATTTTTCTTTAAGAGGCTATTTCTGTATGGAAGGAGGGAGCTGAATGAGCCGTAAAGGACCAGCACCAAAGCGAGAAGTTGCACCTGATCCGTTGTATCATAGCAAAATGGTGACAAAATTTATTAATAAACTGATGGTTGATGGCAAAAGAGGACTTGCCCAGCGCATCTTCTACAATGCCATGGATCAAATCAAAGAACAAACAAATGAAGACCCCATGGACGTTTTTGAAGCAGCCGTTAAAAATGTTATGCCGGTTTTAGAAGTCAAAGCTAGGCGAGTGGGTGGTGCTACTTACCAGGTCCCCGTTGAAGTTCAACCGCACAGGAAGCAGGTTTTAGCCATCCGTTGGATGGTAAAATATGCCAGAGAGAGAAGTGAACGTTCCATGAGTGATAGATTGGCCGGTGAACTCTTGGATGCATATAATAATACCGGCGGCGCAATTAAAAAGAAAGAAGATACTCATAAAATGGCAGAAGCAAACAAAGCCTTTGCGCATTATAGATGGTAAAATGGCGATTTGGTGCTAAACAAACCTACCAAACCCATTATGGAATTTGTGAATTGTAGAAAGTGAGAAAGTTGTGTTGCTAGTAGGAAGCAATGTATATCTGCCTTGGCAACATAGAAGGAGGGATCTACATGACCAGGCAATTTCCCCTGGAAAAGACAAGAAATATAGGCATAGCAGCTCATATTGATGCTGGTAAAACAACTACAACAGAAAGAATACTATTTTACACTGGTCGCGTGCACAAACTTGGCGAAACCCATGATGGTGCCTCAACCATGGATTATATGGAACAGGAAAAAGAACGAGGCATTACCATAACGTCTGCTGCGACCACATGTAAATGGCGAGAACACCGTGTTAACATTATTGATACGCCAGGGCACGTTGATTTCACAGTGGAGGTAGAACGCTCTCTCCGAGTGCTGGATGGGGCGATTGGTGTATTTTGTGCTAAAGGCGGAGTTGAACCCCAGTCAGAAACTGTATGGCATCAGGCAGATCGCTACCAGGTGCCTAGGATTGCCTATATTAATAAGATGGATATAGTAGGAGCAGACTATTATAATGTTGTCGATATGATGGATAAAAGACTTAATGCAAACCCTGTACCTATTCAACTTCCCATAGGTAAAGAGAGTGACTTTAGAGGCATTATTGACTTGATTGAATACAATGCCATCATATATAAAGACGATTTAGGAACAGATTGGGAGATAGTAGATATACCTGATGAGATGTTGGAATTGGCTGAAGAATACCGAAATAGCATGTTGGAAGCAGCAGCAGAATATGATGACGATTTGATGATGCAGTATTTGGAAGGTGAAAGCATTGAACCAGAAGCTATTCGCAAAGCAATTAGAGCCGGGTGTTTAAATACAGAGCTAACGCCAATACTTTGTGGGTCATCGTACAAAAATAAAGGGGTTCAAATGCTGCTGGATGCAGTCATAGACTACCTCCCGGCACCTACAGATGTTCCACCGATTGAAGGTGTTGTACCGGGTGAAGAAAATGAAAAAATCCAACGGAAATGCAGTGATGATGAACCGTTTAGCGCCCTAGCATTTAAAATAATGACGGATCCATATGTAGGGAAACTTTGCTTTTTCAGGGTGTATTCCGGCAGCATAAAAGCTGGCTCATACGTTTATAATCCGGTGAGAGGGAAAAAGGAAAGGGTTGGCAGGCTCTTACAGATGCACGCCAACCACAGGGAAGAAAGAGATGTAGTATACACGGGTGATATCGCAGCTGTGGTAGGCATGAAACAAACAACCACAGGTGACACCTTGTGCGATCCAGAAAATCCAATTATTCTCGAATCTATGCAGTTCCCCGAACCTGTTATTGATGTGGCCATTGAACCAAAAACCAGGGCTGACCAAGAAAAGCTGGGAGTTTCCCTGCAAAAGCTTGCAGAGGAAGATCCCACGTTTAAGACCAAAACGGATGATGAAACGGGTCAAACGATCATTTCAGGTATGGGCGAACTGCACCTGGAAGTAATCGTTCACAGGCTTTTAACAGAATTTAAAGTAGAGGCCAATGTGGGCAAACCCCAGGTGGCTTACAAAGAAACCATCACACAGCCGGCCGACGCAGAAGGGAAATTTATTCGCCAGTCAGGTGGTCGAGGTCAATATGGACACGTAAAAATTCACTTGGAGCCCATGGAAAGAGGCGAAGGATACGAATTTGTAGATAAGATCGTTGGAGGCGTTATACCGAAAGAATACATTCCTGCTGTGGATGCTGGTGTGGTAGAGGCTATGCAGAACGGTGTGGTTGCAGGCTATCCAGTGATTGACGTCAAGGTTACATTATATGACGGTACTTATCATGAGGTGGATTCTTCGGAAACAGCATTTAAAATTGCTGGTTCCCAAGCGCTTAAACAGGGGATGAATAAAGCGCGCCCGGTAATACTGGAGCCAATGATGGAAGTTGAAGTGATTGCACCTGAAGATTATATGGGCGATGTTATGGGCGATTTGAATGGACGCAGAGGACAAATAGAAGGTATGGAAGAGCGAGCTGGATCCAGAGTGATCAGGGCAACCGTGCCCTTGGCTGAAATGTTTGGTTACGCCACGCAGCTGCGCTCAAAAACCCAGGGACGCGGCACTTATACGATGGAATTTTCGCATTATGAAGAAGTTCCGGATAATATTGCTAAAGAAATTGTAAATTTATAGTGAATCCCACAATCTGAATAAGGAGGATCCGATTATGGCCAAGCAGAAGTTTGAAAGGACGAAACCGCATGTC
>CAZARY010000031.1:0-14938 GCA_964487675.1 uncultured Clostridia bacterium
AAAATAAGCGGACAGATTCCCCTGGCTTCGCAATGTGGATCTTGACTTTAGCAATCCGATCATCTTCCATAATTTTTTCGATGATTTCGTCTTGGCACACGGTTAAAGTGGCGTCGCTAATCATGGTGTTATCACCAAAAACTAAATCATCTACCCTTACTTTTTCTATAGTCAACTTCATCATCATCCCCACTTTCGAAACATTAAAATGTAATGTAATTTTGATTTCTTCTTCATCTGTTTCTAGGTCTTCCTGTGAATTAAATGACCTGCACATTTTGGTCAACCTCTACCGATATGACATTATCATAATAGTGGTAAAATATACACTTTTATTTTTTAATGTCCCTTTGTTATCGTGTTTGTTAGCCCGGGTTCGACAGTAACTGGGCAAATGAAATATCCACAAACCCTGTTACAAGCGAATTTATGGGAAGGTGTTTTAGTTGAATAAATGTCCACTAACTGAATTGTTTGATCAGCCTGAAAAAGAAAAAAATAAGAATAATCTGAAAGTATTTCTGGGTTAGCATGCAAAACCATAGAAAGCATCTATGTTAAAAATGGAAACTATCAATATAAGCAATTTGGTTTTCGTTAAACCCTTCATATAATAAGGAGATGAGGGTTTTTTTCTTAACTAAAGCCAGGAATATAAAGTCTATAGTAAATATAATTTTTTAGCAGCTAAACCTGGCTTTGGTATTTGGTGAAATTTCGAATCTCCCATTTTATTACCGCAAATTAGCCGGGAATATACCTGACTCTAAGACCGTCAAAAACCTGCTGTTTGATTTGGATGCCCTAGGCTTTTCTAAAGTAAAGCGAGTTATGGACAGAGGCTTTTACAGTGAAGACAATATTAATGCTTTGTTCAAAGACCACTTGAAATTTCTAATCTCTGTGAAAATGTCCCTTGCTTTTATCAGAAAAGAGTTAGATGCCATTTACAAAGCGTTTAGAACATTTAACGAGGATGCTGTCAATAAAGCCAAGCGTTACTTCGGCTTCTTTGCATTGCTAACAAACGAGACGATGGGTGCCGTTACTGCATTAGAGCTATATCGTAACAAGGATATTGTGGAGAAATCGTTCGGTAATCTAAAGAAGCGCCTGAATGTGCGTCGTACTTTGGTATCATCAGAACAAAGTCTTGAAGGTAAGCTTTTTGTTGAGTTTGTTGCACTCATCTATCTTTCTTACATCAAAAAGCGAATGCAGGAAACAGATTTATTCAAAACTTATACTTTGCAGGGTGCTCTTGATAAGCTGGATGTCATTGAATGTTTTGAAGCACCGGGTCAAAAACCACGAGTTGGCGAACTTCTCGAAAAACAAAAGCAAATTTGTATAAACTTAGGGTTTATCCTCCTACCTCGTTATGAGTAGGCGGGAATCCAGGATACATGGTGATACATTAGGATACATGGTGATACATTCAAGTTTAGGTTATTTGTCCTGTAAATCCATGTCGTGATCTTGTTTCATGTTTAAAGCTTCAGATTGTTTAAACTTTTTCCCACAATAGGCACATGTCCAGTACTCACTCATAACGTCAGTAGAGTAATTGTTCCCCTGGCAATAAGGGCAAGTTCTTTTTTCAGCCATAGTCATCGCCTCACTTTTTCAGTAGCGTTCATCACTTGTTGAAACCAACTTCTCATTAGCTTTTCTAAATCCAGCAATCGTGTCTTGTTTTGTCGAGAAAAAGCGAAAATGCGAGAAAATGAAAAAAAGCGTCAATTTCAATTACCACGTGCTAAGCGCATAACAACTTTTCTATTCTTCTGTGTTTCTTTTGGCGAGCTCTTGATCTAACATAAAAGTACCTGCCGATTGTTCCCCCACTATTTTCACTTTATTTAAGAGATTATCCATTGTCGCTTCTTCTTCTACTTGTTCATCGATAAACCATTGGAGAAAGCTGATAGTGGGATAGTGGTTTTCTTCTCTAGCGGTGTCCATGATCGCGTTAATCAGTTGGGTTACTTTTTGTTCGTGTTCAAGAGCCAATTTATAGATCTCTTCTATGGAACTGAAATTTCGTTTAGGATCTTCAAAGCCTGTGATAACAGGGGTTTCACCCAATTCATCGATGAATTCAAAAAATTTCATGGCATGGGTTCTTTCTTCTTCTGCTTGCCTTATAAAAAAGTTAGCAAACCCGTCTAAATTTTTTTCCTTAAAAAATGCTGCCATTGCCAGGTAGTAGTGTGCTGAAAAAAACTCGTGTGTGATTTGTTCGTTCAATTTTTTCAATAAAGCTTCAGGAATCATTTTATCGCCTCCTTTGAGTTGCTATTAATAACGATTAATTTAAGTTTAGACTTGATTCAATTAATTGTCAATAAAAAGTATTTTGATGTATTTCAAAGCTAAAGCAGTGGGCTTTTTGCATATTTTGTCGCAATCTGAAAATATATCCAGCAGGTATTTGGTTAAAACGCACCTATCAATCAGTGACATTCGTCGTTATTTAAGTCTGTTAAAAAGTTGAATAATACTTCACGATAGGCATCGGGATGGCTACTAAAACTATTGACATGGCCGGCATCTGGAAAAACTTCTAATTCTACCAGCGAGTTTGGTCCTTGGTGTTTTATAGTGTAAGAATCTTCTGCAGGAATGGTTTCATCTGCTTTACCGTGAATAAGTAATAAGGGGATCTGATATGTTTGAACAGATTTTTTAGGACTTACTGCTTGTAAATCCAGGTCTGCTATGATCGGTATGGTATTTAAAATAGTCCAGTTAAACGGGAATACCGGTAGACCGCTCCTTTGCGGAAGGTTTTCCGAGAGATAGTCCGGTAAATGGGCAAAAGGACTGTCTGCTATTACGCCATCTACGGCGTTTTCTTCTGCGCCCACCAAAATTGCTGTAGAAGCGCCCATGGAAAAACCGTGCAATACGATTTTGCTACTTTCTATTTCTGATTTGACAAAATCCACAGCCCCGAGCAAGTCGTCTTGTTCAAATTGTCCGACTGAAGTAATTGCTTCTTCTGAATTGCCTGAATTTCTAAAATCGAATAGAAAGACTGAAAAGCCTTTTTCAAGCAAAAATTCAGTTAGCTCTAAAGCATTACTGCCTTGAAGCCGATTCTGACCGTAACCATGGGCCATAATAATGGTGGTTTCTTTATCCGCATCATGGTCCTTTTGCAAGTTGGGTGTGAAAAGCCAGCCTTCTAACGCTAAATTGTCTTCACGGCTTTGAAAGGTAACCTCTCTATAGGACAAGGCATCTGGTGGCGTTTCTTCAACGGGCGTTCTATCAGGATTGATCAATGAATAACCTATATAAACGCTTAGCACCAAAATTACTAGTACAAAGATTAAAAGTATCAGGCAGAAACCAAAAAGTACTTTAAAATTACGCGTTTTGTCACTGAAAAAGTGCATAGAGATGCTCCTTTAGGGTTGTAATTATAGTAAAAGTTTACAATAAAACTTAATTTTGACTTAATTTTGACAGAAGGAAAAGGCATTTGAAAAGTCCTCACGCCTTCTCATGACTTTAGTCATGAGAAGTTCATTTAGTCATGAGAAGTTCATATGGTCAAGTTTCTTTTCTGGTGAGCCAATAGAATGACAACGTTAATAAGAATGCGAACAACCCCAGTGCAAGCCAGCTTAAGTGATAACTTTCTTGCAGGTCTGCGACCCAGCCGAAGATTGGCGGGGTCACGAAGTTCCCGGTCCTGATGAAAATTAAAGCCAGCCCTGTGGCAGTGCCTACCATCTGTTCTTCTACCAGTTCCCCCACCGTGGTGAAATAGAGCGCAGGAATGCCCAGGGTGATAAAACCGAGCACAAACGGTATAAAAACAATGGCGGAGACGGGCAAAATGGCTCCTACCAGGCCGATAAAAATACATACCAGGGCAATTAAAAACCCCAGTATTAAAAGGCCAGCCCGCCGGTTGCGCCTTAAAAAGTGATCGTTCACATAGCCCCATCCCGGATGTCCCAAAATACCACCCATTTGAAAAAGCGCTAACCCTAACCCTGCCACCGTTTCGGTTGTACCAATATCCCGGGTTAAATATAATGGCAGGTGCGTGGTTACTGCGCTGATGGTGGCGCCAAAGGTCAGCCCGATGATGCAAACATATAAAAGCATTCGGTTGCTAAGCAGGCATCTAACATCCTGGAAGAAACTGCGTGATGTGGCTTCTACTTGGGTATTATCTGGGGTTTTGGGTAAGCGATAGGCCAAAGCAATAAATGCGGCCATCAGCAGCGCCAAGGCACCGGAAAACAGCACCGCCTGACGCCAGCCAAACAACTCTCCTAGAAATGGCAGAGCCACTGCACCTAATACACCCCCAATGCCACCACCGGCCTGGGTGATGCCCATGGCCATTGCTCTTTTATCTTTTGATGCCAGTTGAATAACACCTTTATTGCCTGACGGAGTGATTAAACTAAAGGCGAAGCCCGATAACAGGCCCAGCACCAGAAGTACAAAATACACCGGGGCGACAGAATGCAGGACCATAAGCACGCCCAAAACAGCCAACCCTAAAAGCAAGCCTTTTTTAGAGCCCAAAGCATCTGTAATGCGTCCACTGAATATGGCGATCACAGCAGCGCTTAAAAAATAAAAGGTTGAGTAAAGTCCAGCTTCTGCACGGGTGATCATTAAATCATCTTGTATGAAAGGAAGAAGCGCTTTAAAGCCCTGAATGTTTGTCACCGCAGCTATGTAAGCTGTTGAAATGACCAGCAGCATTGCCCAGTTTAAGTGTGTCTTTTGCGTTTTTGTTTGTTGATTTTTGTCATGCATATTGGACCCCTTTCAAATTATAGCTTAATTCATGATAACTTGTGATTCACTTGGAAGCAATACGTAACTTTTGACAGAAACAGCTTGACAGGTAGCATTTCAGCAAATTTTTCATGTACGGTGTTGGAATATTAAGCTAAATGATAGATCATTTAGAAAAGAAACTTGAGGGCTTTAGTCAAACCTAGATTATTCCATTCTACCTAGTAGTGTTGAAATAGATATACTTTCTCATACCAATAGTGCTAAAAATGCTATAGATACGTTTTCGATAACGGGCAATTCAAGTGACATTAATTTTGTCCTCTCAACCCTTGTGGAGACGGCTTGCCTCCTTGAGTGATGAGTAGGATCAATTATTGTGTTCCCTTTGTTTTGCTTCATCGCCCTTTTGCGTACTTTGTGCCATGAACAGCATAAAAAAATAGAGACGAGTTTAAACCTTGAGCAGTCAAACTCAAGGTTTTTTCTCCCATTAGATCAAACATATTCTGATAGCATCCGGATACATTTTGAATCTGGATGGAATATATTATCGGGGGGATTGTGCCATGTTTGATGTGATTATTAATTTTTGGTATTTCTGGGTTATAATTGTTGTTTTACTTTTATATCAGGTGTTCAAATCTTATATAAAAGGATTCATTGGAGAAAAAGTAATATCAGCTTTATTATTATGTCTAGATTCTGACAAATACAAAGTGATTAATAATTTGATGGTTGAAGCTGGCGGCAAAACTTCACAAATCGATCATGTATTTGTGTCTGTGTATGGGATATTTGTGATTGAGACTAAGAACTATACGGGATGGATCTTTGGGGATGAGCGAAGTAAGTACTGGACCCAAGTTATTTACAAAAACAAGGAACGGTTTTATAATCCGTTAAGGCAAAACTATGGTCACGTTAAAGCTCTAAATGAGGTGCTGGATGGATATGACGAATCTATCTTCATTCCCCTAGTAGTATTTTCCATCCAATCGACTTTAAAAGATTCTGTTCCACCACAAGTGATTTACAGTACGGAGTTGGTTCGAAGGATTAAATCTTATCAAAACCAATTATTATCAGAACATGACATGGAGTCAATTTACCATAAACTAGCTTCCTTAAATATTACTGATCAAGAAAGGAAAAAAGAGCACGTAGAAAGCATTAAACAACAAAAGCAAAAAGGGAAACAAAATAAAACATTTTGTCCAAGTTGTGGTGGACAATTAAAATCAAGAAAAGGCAAGTACGGCTACTTTAAAGGATGTTCTAATTATCCCAAGTGTAAATATACCGCTTAATTTAGAGCTTAAAAAAATAGTACCCAGGGTTGAAAAGGGAAAATCAGCAATCTAAAATTACCCCACCATTTCAGTTGAAAAATCCCCCACTTTAGAATAGAATCCCCTTATGTATATTAAAGAAAGAGGGAGTTCGGGGGAGTATATTAACATTGAAAGATAAACAAACGGGAAATTGCTCCCAAAACTACTTGACGGTCACATCCAAACTCTGTCAAAGCCGGGATTTATCAATTAGTGACGTGTTTTTAAACCCGTGATGATTCTTTCCGGTGGAAGGGATAAATCCAAAAGAAAAAGGAAATTAGCAATAAAATAGCCTGGTTTAAAGTTGACTTTGTGTTATTGCTTAAGAATATTTTCTTTTAAGCAGCTGTTCAGCTAAATTTTTGCACCAGAATCAAATTTGAGTTGTGATAATCTTTATGTAACTCCTATTAATTGCGAATATGAAATTTATAGTTGAAAGGGAAGCAATGAAGGTTTTAAGATCACCTTTAACGAATTTCTTTACAAAGAAAAAAAGAAATAAATGAAAATGTGTTTTTTGCGAGGAATCTATTTTGACTCCAGAAGAATTAAAAAAGGTTAAAAAAGCGGATTAAAAATTTGAATATTTGGAAAAAAGGAGATGAAAGAGCACCACATAAGCCTTTACTTATTTTATATACTTTAGGTTTATTACAAACAAAAGGGAAATCCCAATTTTCGTATGAAGAAGTCAGAGAAGGGTTGAAAACTTTACTGGAGGAATTTGGCCCGCCAAGGAAAACACATCATCCAGAACAGCCTTTTGTCAGGTTGGCAAAAGATAGTATTTGGAAGTTAAATAGAGAAGTAAAAGACCGAAATATATATGATGGTTGGCTGCGGGAAAATCAGGTATTTGGTATGTTTTTAGACGAGGTGTATTCATTATTAAAAAATAACTGTTGGCAGAGATAAATCTGTAAGCAAGTTGTAAGTTGTTTGATGCGGCCAATTTGCCAAACACAGCTGCATCATTTAGCATATCAAACAGCATATCAAAAGAAGAAAGGGTGGATATTTTATTGACCACTCCTCATGAAGAGCTTTTTAAAATCAGCAGGGAACACCTTTTTGAAAAGAAAGTGCTGTTAGCCTCTTCACACCAAGAAGGCGCTGCTTTCTTTAAGTCGGCCGCTCAAAAAGGCTATCCACTGTTTAATGTAAGCGGGATGACTATTTTGGCGCTGGCCCAAAATATTTTACAATCTGACCTGGCACGTCAGAAACACGCACCTCAAAAGGAAATGATCTCCGGAAAAACATCACGCCAGGTGATTTTTGCCGTTTTACAAAACCTGCAGGAGGCAAACGAACTCAAATATTTTGAACGGCTCAAACCAACTATAACTTTGAGTCGTATGATATACAATGCGTTATACGAACTTCTCATGGGCGAGATAGATATGAATTCTATAGAACTTGTTTCTCCTGCCAAAAAAGAAGACATGATTCAAATATACCATAGATATCTAAATTACCTGGAACAAAACAACTGGCTAGATGAACCATCGGTTATTTCGCTTGCCAAAGATATAACCAAAGATATAACCAAAGATATAGCCAGAGATTCAACCCAACAATTAACCAAAGAAGAGAAAAACGTTAAAGAGATAGACATTGAAGGGAAAAATGTTTTGACGGATATTTTCCACCCACTTTATTTCATGACCGACGATTGCTATAAAAACCTCACCTTTGTAGAAAAAGCACTGCTAAAAAACCTGCCAGAAGCAAACCTTTTCTTTTTAAGCGATCCTTTAAATGCCATAGAAAAAGCTTCCCCAGGTTATTATACCCATACCGAAAAACCTGGCTTTTACCTCCCCACACAGCAAAAAACACAAGGACGCGAGCTGCCAAATGTAGATTTTTGCAAGGCTTACGGGGAAACGGACGAAATCAAATGGGTCTTTTCCTGTATTAAAAAAAGCGAACTTCCGCTCGATAAAGTAACGGTTTTATATACCTCCACCTCCCCTTATAGCGAACTCTTTTACCAGTTTACAGCGCATTTCGGCTTCCCATGTACTTTCGGCGAAGGGACGTCGGTTTATCATACAAAGCCGGGGAGGCTTTTCTACATGTTTCTCAACTGGATGAGAAGTGACTTCCAGGCTATTAAATTCAGTGCCCTTATGAGCGAAAATCTTATGACACTCCAGCCGGAGGGACTCACGCCCTTTAAAGTGCGCCGAATGCTGAGGGAAGCGGGCGTCGGCTGGTCGCGTGAAAGATACTTGAGTATGCTGGAAGCAAAGATCACCTCGCTAAAACAGCAAAAAGAAAAAGGCCAGGAGTCGGTGCCAGGCTGGGTTCAAAAGGAACTCAATCAATACCGCGCCCTCTACAACTGGTTTGAGGAACTGTTTGCTTTGCTGCCGGCATTTGAAACAACCGAAGGCGATTTTGAAAAAAGCGTTCCATTATCACGGCTGGCGGGTGGGCTCAAAGGCGTGATAAAAAACTACGCCAGGCAATCTACCCCGGTGGACAAAGAGGCACAGGAAAAACTGCTGGAGGAAATGGACGTCATCATAAATGTAGCGGAGAGCCGTCTGGCGCTTTCAGATGCTCTGGATTTGCTAAAAGACAATATTTCCAACCTGCGGGTGGATAGAAGCAACCCGGCCCCGGGGCAGCTCCATATTGACCACTATCTCAACGGGCGCAGCAAGCTTAGAAACCATGTGTTCCTGGTGGGCCTTGACGGGGACAGGTTTCCCGGCAAAAAAAGAGAAGATCCCATACTGCTCGACGAAGAGCGGAAAAACCTCTCATCTGATTTGCCCCTTCAACGTGAAACCATTGACAGGAATCAAAAGGAGATGCAAAGGCTGTTACTGCATCCTGCCCGCAGTCTTTGTATAAGCTATGCTTCATTTGACACCATGGAACAGAGGGAGAAATTCCCCTCTCCACTCATTTTGAGTATCTATCGAGCCGTATTTGATGAGCCAGAAGCTGACTACACCAGCCTGGATGAATATTTGAACGCCCACAAACGCCAGTTTCCTTCCCCCCACGAGGAAAGCGGCATATTTTCCGAAAAAGATGTTTGGCTTTATCTGTACAGGACAAACTCTAACATAAGAGCGCACGGCCCGGCCTTTGATCAAGCAAAAATCATCTCCCACTATCCCCACTGGCAGCAGGGCCTTCAAGCTCAAACCAGAAGACTTTCGGAAGCGTTCACCTCATATGATGGCAATATTGGTGGCAGTACGACGAGCCCGTTATATGCCTCCACCTCAGGAAACGGCCATTATTCGGAACCCGTGCAAGCGCCAAACAAAAATGATCCCCGGGACATAACGGTGGTTTCTCCCACACGGCTGGAGTGCCTCGCAAGCTGCCCGTTTGCTTATTTCCTTCGCTACGTCTTGCGGGTAGACCCCCCTGAAGAGGTGGAATATGACCCGTCAGCATGGCTGGACGCTTTAACCCGGGGAAAACTGCTGCACAGCATATTTGAAGACTTTTACCGGGAAATCATAAATCGTTCAGACCTCCCCATAAAAGCCGAACACGCAAACGCCCTTAGGCAGACGGCAAATGCGTGGATCTTGGACCAGAGAAGAGAGCTTCCGCCTCCAAGCGAACTGGTTTATTCCTATGAAGCCGCGGAGCTTTTGCTCTCCGTGCAGGTATTTTTACAGAGCGAGATAGAATATGCGGAAATGTCACAGCCGGTTTTTTTGGAATTCTTCCTGGATCGGGTGCCACTGGCGCTTCCTTCCGGCAGGGAAATTTATATCGTGGGCAAGATAGACAGGGTAGACAAGGACAGGGAAGGAAACTTTTTGGCCCTCGATTACAAAACCGGGAGCACCTACAACTATTCCGAGCAAAAATACTACCGCGGCGGCAGGCAGCTTCAGCATGCCCTCTATGCCCTGGCCCTGGAAGAGAAACTGAGAGAAATGTATCCGGAGGCAGATATAGCAGTAAGCGGCGGGGGCTATATTTTCCCTACCGTCAAAGGAGAAGGTGCCAGGTATATTCGCAGCTACCAATTTGAAGATAAAGAAGCGTTTTTACATCTTTTGGATGCACTTTTGGCGCTCATAGAAAGGGGCGATTTTGTGCCGACAGATCACGAAGATGACTGCAAATTTTGCGATTATCACGTGGTGTGTGAAAGAGAACGTTACAAAGATGCTTTGGAGTGGATTCATCAAAATGAACCAGAACTCGAGCTCCTGCGGCAGGTGAGAGACTATGAATAAACAAGTTACTCCGCCAGACCAGCATGTGCGGGAAAGAATAGAGAAGGAAGTTGATAAAAACTTTTTGGTGGAAGCCGGTGCGGGTTCAGGAAAGACAGCGAGCCTTGTGCAGCGGATGACTTCCCTTGTGGGTTCTGGAACATACAGGGCAGGGGAGATAGCTGCCATCACATTTACCAGGAAAGCGGCGGCCGAGCTCAGGGAAAGGTTTCAAAATGAACTTGAAAAAGCATGTTCAAAAGTCCGTGAGCATTCTGACCCCGATAACCTGTATTGGGCGTCGATAGAAACGGAAGCAGCGCGCCGGCAAGTTGAGGAGAGATTGAGGAGAGCCCTGGAGGAATTGGACGAAGCTTTTATCGGCACGATTCACGCTTTTGCCTCGAGTTTGCTGCAGGAAAGGCCGGTAGAAGCCGGGCTGGATCCGGATTTTGAAGAACTGGATGAGCTGGAAGAAGCGGTGCTGGAGGATACCGTTTTTGAAGAATTTTTGCGCTACGTACGCCTTAACCGGATAGAACTGCTGGAAAATTTGGATCGTATAGGAATGGATCCCCGCGATTTAAAGGAAAGCTTTAAGGAGCTTTCCCGCTATCCTGATGTGGACTTTTATTTTGAAAAGGTAGCGCCCCCGGATTTAAAACCCGCCCTTTCGGAGCTTTGGCCCTTGATCGATGAGGCAGTCGATTACCTGCCCGAGCAAGAGCCTTCACAGGGTTATGACAGGCTGCAGCTGGCGGTGTTAAAAGCAAGACGATATTATGCTTACTTCGACATGGAGGCAGAGAAAAATTTAATAGCCCTGCTGGCCCCGTTTGAGAAGATCAAGAAAAATAACCATGTTACTTTAAATAGATGGGAGGATAAAGATAAGGCGATAGCGTTGAGAGAGGAAGCGTTCCGGCTCCGGGAAAGTGTAGTAGAGCCGGCCATGAAAAGATGGCGGGAATATTGCCACTACATGATCATGAAATTTCTGATCCAGGCTGTTAAATATTACAGCCAAAAAAGAGAAGCGTCCTCTTATTTAAACTTTAACGACCTGCTCATTTGCGCGCGCGACCTGCTCAGGGATTACCCGGAAGTCAGGCGCTATTTTCAAAGAAGCTATAGGGCCATACTGGTTGATGAATTTCAAGATACCGATCCCCTTCAATCAGAACTCGTGCTTTATCTAACCGGTAGGGAGACAGAAGAAAAGGATTGGCGAAAGCTGACTCCTTATCCGGGTTCGCTCTTCGTAGTGGGAGATCCCAAGCAGTCCATCTACCGATTTCGACGGGCGGACATTGATATCTACAGCTTGGTCAAAAAACAGCTGGAACAGAAAGGCGGCGAAATCCTGGAGCTCACCGCGAATTTTCGATCGGTAAAAAGCCTCGGAGCGTGGTTTGATCCGGTCTTTTCCAGGCTCTTGCCGGAAGCATTCACGAAATACCAGGCGAAATACACGCCCCTCGAAACCATCACCCCGGACCCGGAAGGGATAAACGACACCCTTATAAGTGGAGTGAGGAAGCTTGAAGTGCCGGAAGGCGCGACCAATCAAAAGGACGTGGTTGAGGAAAACGCGCGCCAGATTGCCGAATCTATCAGGACAATGCTGGACGGATCAGGCAGCTATCAGCCGGCAGATTTTATGATTATTCTCAAATACAGGGCAATGATGGATAAATATGCCAGGGCCCTTGAAAATAAGGGGATCCCTGTGACCATGACCGGCGGAAGCTCCATGGGTGATATTCCCGAGCTCCACGAACTTTACAAGCTTTTCGCGTGTTTGAGTGATCCCGACAATCCGGTCTATTTAACAGCAGTGCTTCGAGGGCTTTTTTTCGGGATAGATGACGAAACGTTGTTCAACTTTAAACTTGTAGGGGGAAAACTGGATCTCTTTTCACCAGGCAAAGTTCAAGCATTTAAAGATATTTCTGAAGCCTTTGAAAGGATTAAGAGATATCTCAAATGGAAAGAACGATATGCTCCGGCGGTGTGTATGGAGATGATCATCAATGATCTCGGGCTGTACCCGATGATGCTGGCTTCGGAGGAGATGAAAGAGCCCAGGTGTGCCTATCTGTACCAGGTGCAAGAATTCGCCAGGCAGCTGGAAAGCCAGGGCCAAACGGATTTTGTTGCTTTCGTGAGCAAGTTAAAAGAATTTTTGGAAACTCCCCCGGAAGAGGAGCTCGACCTGTTTTCGCGCAGGGAAAACGCGGTGAAGTTAATGAATCTCCATAAAGCCAAGGGCCTTCAATCCAGGGTGGTATTCCTTGCAAATCCCGCTAAAAAAGTGTCGCCGGACAGTTTTCTAAACAAACACATTCAAAGGGTGGGAGAAAAGCCGGTGGGCTATTTCAGCTTTCACAAAAAGAGAGGCTGGAGCAACGAGGAGATCGCTATTCCACCCGGATGGGAAGCCATCAAAGAAGAGGAACTAACCTACCAAAAAAGTGAAGAAACCCGGCTGTTGTATGTAGCTGCCACAAGGGCAAAAGAATTATTGGTAATCAGCGATACAGCAGAAGACAAGGTGAAGAAGAACAACCCCTGGCAGGCCCTTATCGAAAACAGCGCGGAACAAATTGCAGCATTGGAGCTGGAAGCTTTCGCAGCAAGCGATAAACCGGTTGGGACGCCAGAGGAAGCTGGGCCCATGGAGAGGTGGGCTGAGACCGATTTATTGGCAAAGGTTCGTGAAAATGACCTGTCTGAATTAAAGACGCCTTCCTATTTGGTTACGACGCCGACTGATTTGCAGCAGAAAAAACACAAAAGACCAAAAGACGCTGCTTATAAAGCAGACAGTGCAGAGAAGGATGTTCCACAGGAAGTTGAGATTGAAATCGAAAGTCACCAACAAGCACCCGTGGGAGCACACTTGGGAAACATTATTCACAGGGGTTTTGAGCTTCTAGTGAGAGAGAAAAATTCCTGCGGCGAAAAAAGAAAAGATGAACTGGTTGAACACGATGAACTGGTTGAACACCTTGTAGAAGAATACTTTGACGATCCTGGAGCGGTTTCCGAAGATGAGATAGGGGTTATTCGGGAGATGATAGACAAATTTTTGTCCTCTGATCTCTACAAAGACATCCAAAACGCGCCGGCGTTACTCACAGAAGTGCCATTTTACCTTCGCACTGAACCCGGCGAAAAGCTCCACGATTTCACCCGGCAATACATAAACGATCCGGTTAAGGAGACGATAGACATACCGCTCGTATTATCCGGTACCATGGACCTGGCATTTCAAAAACCGGTATCAAATAGGCGAGACCTGGACGAACAGGGTTGCGATAGCGAAAACCATGATAGGGTAAAAGGTTCAGAAAATGACTCGAAAGCCGGACTAGAGAAGAATGGGCCAAGTAAAAAATGGGTTATCATTGATTATAAAACCGACATGGTTGGTCAAGGAGAAGAACTGTCCCAGCATGCGGAGATTTATCGTCCCCAGCTTGAAGTTTACAAACAGGTTTTCGAAATCCTCACAGGAGAAATGGTATGGGATTTTGGCGTGTACTATGCGAGAGAGGGAAAATACATCAGCTTATTTGACGAGTTATGAGATTTTTAAATGGCCCGGGAATTGCTGCTACCCCGAATATGCTTGTGGAGATTCATGGTCATGGCGGGATAAACGCAGAAAAAGACGTCGAAATCTCAGCGGGTTCTATTTTGTGATCACCTGGTAGAAGTGATAAAGAGTTTCATAAGCTATCCATTTTTGTTGAAGGTGAGAAACAAACTATGTAGAAACGAAGAGTAAGAAATAGAGTTTATTTCTCGGAATCTTATTGTTAAGGATGGGAAAGAATCGTTAAGGATGGGAAAGAGGATTTAAAAAGTTACATATTTGTTATTGTAGTAGTGATAATCCAACAAAGTAGACTTGAACTAAAAACCAGAAGATTCTTTTCATACAAAGCTTATTAAAGCCCTGCTTATATGTTTCCCAAAAACAATTTGAAGAGGTGATGTGTTTTGAGCGGAAATTACTACGAATTGATAAAAGAGTCTTTTTTAAGCATTTTAAAGGATTAGATGATAAAGACTTTTGAGATCTACTTTGTTAAGTTTGCTCTCTAGAAATGACATCTGTTAATACAACTCCCTCATTAAATCCTCCATAACTTTGCACTTTTTTAAGTCGGATTTTTTCTAGTTCCTCAAAACTCATTCCATGAATGTTTTCAGTCAAAGCTTTGATCACTTCCAAGATATCTGCTAATTCTTCGGGTTCCCCCGATTCTATATATTCGTGTATTTCTTCTTGCAGCTTCTTACATAATCTGCACTTAAATTCTTTAGAATTAGTTACTTTATATGTTATAGCTTTACTCCCATTATTATAAATAATATTTGGTATATTATCCCGGATCAATTTATTGTAATTTTTGTTCATTGACATCACCTCAATTACATTTTTTAAATTGGAGGAATTTGGGTTATTTTTGTCAAAATAGACGATTAAACTTAGTTGATAATAACTAGGGTTTAAACTAGTCACAAATAAATTCTACTTTAGAAAGATATTTCCTTTAATGGAAAAACAATTTTATTTTTTAGGAGTGTGAATATGTCAATCATAGATAG
>CAZARY010000032.1:0-14814 GCA_964487675.1 uncultured Clostridia bacterium
TGCGTTCACTGTCTGACCGAACGCAGTGAGGGCGTTTTAACGCAGCCCAAAATCGAGAGCATGGTTACAGCCAGCACAGCAAAGCCATGAGCGAAAGTATTGTAAGACCAAATACGGAATTTATCCTGATTTAACTTGATAACCATTTTCGATAAAAGTACCTTAATTCAATATAAGCGCTGTGCACATATTCGACCCTTAAGTTAATGATTGCCAAACCATCGCCTATGCCGGGCACACCCCTAAAATAAAAAAACCTGCTTTTAGCAGGTTTTTTTGACGGTAACTGGTGGAGGTGACGGGACTTGAACCCGTGGCCTCCTGAATGCCATTCAGGCGCTCTCCCGGCTGAGCTACACCCCCGCATCATTTTTGACGCTTTTTAATATACCATAGATTGTAATGTTTATCAAGCATATTCAGAGAACTCATATTCAGATAACGCTTACTTAATCTGCTTATCTTGCCTGATCCAAAGCTTCTTCCACTGCATCAAAAATAGCTTCACTGGTTTCCGTGGCTTCTGTTACCGCATCTACGCCTTCTGTGCCTTGATTGGCAACAATTTCTTCAGGTATAGTCTCAAGTACCCCGGTGTCTTCCATAATCTCCTCTGTTTCCTCATGATCTACCACCACCACATCTGCAATTTCTCCGCCTTCGATGAGCACTTCAACGGTAAGCGGGCCGCCATATCCTTCAGCTGTCCCTTCATAGCTGCCATCCGCAAATTCTGCCTCCTCTTCAGCCGGTTCACAACCAGCAGCTGCCACCACGACCAGTAACCCTATTGCCAGTAGAATGACAAATTTTTTGATCATAGTTTACCCCTCCTCGTTTCAAAATTAGCTACTATAAGCTTGGCTCATAGTAGCCTAAACCAGGTGCTGACTAAATAGACATACCTGGATATTTCGTTATTTCTTTTTCAAATATACCATCCCTTATAAACAGAGTCAATGACTATTAATATCTTTTGATGTCTTTTTAGCCAAAATTCGCCCCGGTTTTACTTGACTTTTTTAGGTTATCCCTCCAATGTAATGTTCTCCTATGTTGTTTGGGGTCGTTTTCTCACTCCCTTACTATGATGCGAATCTCATGGGTTAGTCTTATGTGAACTTCAACTTAATCGTATTTTTCCAAAAGCTCAAAGTCTATCTGCTGTTCAAGCTTAGAAACCCGGCTCACCCTGATTCTGACCCGATCACCGATTCGAAAAGTTCTTCTGCTATTTTCCCCGATCAAAGCGTAATTTTTTTCATCAAATAAATAGTAGTCATCCACAAGAGAACTCACATGAATTAAACCCTCCACCAGATTTTGCAGCTCTATAAACAAACCAAAAGATGTTACAGAAGAAACCTGGCCGTCAAATTCTGTTCCTAAATACTGTTCCATATATTCAGCCATTTTATAATCGACCGATTCCCTTTCTGCTTCTGTCGCTTCTTGTTCCCTTAAAGAAGCATGATACGCAATATCTCCCAGCTTAGACTCCAATTTTTTCCGTCGGGATTTGCGTAATTGCTCTTTATCCAATGATTCTTTCAAAATCCGATGAACAATTAAATCCGGATACCGTCTTATGGGAGAGGTGAAATGCGTATAATAAGGGAAGGAAAGGCCAAAATGGCCTAAGCTCTCTACTGAGTAGCGGGCTTGTTTCATTGAACGAAGCATCATGGTACTGATAGCTTTTTCCTCTCTCTCTCCCTTCACCCGTTCTAATAGTTCTTGTAGAGCTCTTGGATGAACCCCATTATTTTTACTCCCTTTAGGCAAATTATATCCAAACTTGGAGGCAAATTCTTTGAAAGTAGCCATTTTATCCTCATCTGGTTCCTCGTGCACCCGGTAAATAAACGGGATTTCCAATGTATAATGATGTTTCGCTACCACCCGGTTGGCCAAAAGCATAAATTCTTCAATAAGTTTCTCCGCCGGGCCTCGGCCTCTACTCTTTATATCAATTGGTGTACCCGTATTATCAAGAATAACCTCGGGTTCATCAAAGTCAAAATCGATCGATCCCCCTTTGAAGCGCTCTGCTCTCAATTTTTCTGAAAGCTCTTTCATAGTGAACAGCATCCAGGTCACATCGCCGAGTTTTTCTTTGCGCGTTTGATCATCGCCTTGATAAAGTGCATTGACTTCCTCATAAGTCAACCTATGGTTGCTTTTTATCACACTCGGGGTAAAGTTGTAGTTTTCCAAAGTGCCTTCAGGAGTCAGCTCCAACAAAGCACTCACAGCTAACCTTTCAACTTCGGGGTTTAAACTGCATAGGTTATTGGATAATTTGGGTGGCAGCATGGGAATAACCCGATCCACCAGATAAACACTGGTTCCTCTTTCTTTGGCTTCTTGATCCAACGGGGTACCTTCCCTGACATAATGGCTCACATCGGCTATATGAACGCCTAATAAAAAATTTCCATTTTCCAAAGCTTCCAGGGAAATAGCATCGTCCAAATCCTTTGCGTCGCTTCCATCAATGGTCACGGTGACTGTATCTTGTAACATTTCCCGCCCTTGATACTCCCTGGTAGATATTTCTTCAGGCATACTGTTAAGCTGTTGATTGACCGCTTCCGGGTAATTTTGAGTTAATCCATACCGGCTCATAATAGAGTCTATATCAACGCCTGGCGCCTCCGGATGCCCTAGCACTCGGGTGATTTCTCCTTCCGGACTTTTACTGGGCTTGTCCGGCCATTTTATAATCCGAACCACCACTTTTTCTCCGTTTTCAGCTCCTTTGTCATCATCCTGACTGACAAAAATATCTCGATGAAATCTATCATCATCAGGAACCACAAAACCATAGCGAGAATTTTTGTCATACACGCCCACAATTTCCTGCGTCCCTCTAGAAAGAATTCTTACCACTTCCCCTTCTGGTTTTTGTCCTAATTTTTCCTCTTTGTGTACCCTTATCATGACCGTATCGCGATGCAGGGCCCCATTCAAATTTCGCGGGCTGATAAAAATATCCGGTAATCCAGGTTTATCGGGCAATAAAAAGGCAAACCCTTTTGGATGACCTTGGATAGTCCCTGACAATAAATTCATTTTCGCTGGAAGACCATAATACCCATACCGGTTCTTAACAATTTGTCCTTGTTGAGTCATCTTTTTTAAGACCTTTTTAAACCTCTTGACTTGATTTGGTTTTTTTAAGTTGAGTGCTGATTTCAACTCTTCAAAGTTCATTGGTTTGTAAGCATCTGTTTCCATATAGGAGAGTATCCGATCTCGAAGTTTCATCTGATCACCTCTGATTTTTTTAATATTTATAAGTTTATTGTGATTTTTCGGGATGTCTATAGTTTTGCCCTAAAATAAAAACTATTTTCTCAATAAAGCACTTACCCCTGTTACAGACAAGAATGCAAATGCTATTTTAAAACAATTCCTGTTTAAAAGCAAGAAAAAAGCCAATAAAGAAAAAACCTGGAGCTTATGGCTCCAGGTCGTGAGCGATTTCCTGCATCGCTGCCAGGCAAATATCCACAAATTCTTCCAAATTCAACCCAAGCTCTTGACACTCGGCAATTTGCGCCCGGTTTGATCCTCTTGCAAAAGATGGTTCTGCGTATCGATCCAACACAAAGTTTTTATCTATAGAGGACAATTTTTTATCGGGGTGTAAAAGAGCTGCCGCAAAAATTAGATCGGTAAGAGCATCTACGCTGTAAAGTGCACAATCCAGATTGGTTTTCCGCGGCACTTCATGATGAGCGTTATGGGCTTTGACTGCATGGCAAATTTCCTCGTCTATACCTGCTTCAGCCAACATTTTAGACGCTTCTAAGCTGTGCTGTTCAGGCGCATCTTTTGTCTTTTCATAGTCTACATCATGTAACATCCCGGTTATACTCCATTTTTCTTCATCTTCCCCCAATCTTGAAGCCAGTTTTTCCATAGTCTTTGAAACTGCTAGTGAATGCTGCATTAAATTTTCTGTATCCACATGATTCTTTAAAAACTCATAAGCTTCTTCCTTCTTTTCCATAAAAAACCGCTCCTTTAAAAGAGGTTTGTTCTGTTAAGCTATATGATGTTTGAATCCGTTTCCGCCCCGGAGTTAAGATGTTTTTAGGCAGAAAACAGGCGCCTCCAGGAGAAAGAAGACTCACCCATGACTAAAGTCCAGTCAAAAATTTTTCCACGTTTTGAAAGACTTTATTTCTTTCTTTGTCCAGGGTTACAATGTGATGGGACGCCTCTAGAAGAACCTGTGCTTTTTTCTCTGAACCCAAATTGTGATATATGTAATCCATGCTTTCAACCTTTACCTTTTCGTCATACGCCCCATGAAGAATCAAGCTGGGCGCTGTGATTTCCGGCAGTGATGCTATAAAATCTTTACGTAGTCTAAGCAATTGTGAAACTGCCCGTGTAGGTATCCAATTATAGGTCGTAGGCTCTAAAGGATAATCGTTATTGCTTGAATCTTTTTTTATATAAGGTTTGAGAGGCTTAATGAAAGGGGATAAATAAATCGATCTATCCACCATATAAACAGGAGTCCCCATGAACACAAGCCCATCCACATCTCCATCTCGTGCCAACAAACCACTGATTAGGCCTCCCATGGAGAGTCCCATCAATACCTTTTTTTTACAATGAGATATCTTATTGAGTCCTCGCCGGGCCGATTCCAAAATTTCCTCCGCACTGGTCTGGGATAAATCTTCAGGGCTTGTTCCATGGCCAGCCAAAAGGGGCGCATAAACGGCATACCCTTGACTATTTAAAAATTTCGCCAACGGTTCCATTTCACCAGGAGTGCCTGTAAATCCATGTACTAAAAAGCAGCCGATTTCTTTTTTCCCCTCCAAGTTTATTGTTTTATGGGTGCGTTGAGAAATTTTGATATTAATCACTCCTAACGGACTAACTGGTGCGACTAGATGCGTAAATAAATCTAGTGTACTATATTCAATTCTTCAAAATAAGGCAAAAGTCCTTTTTTATAGAATGAATAACACCAGTTTTTAACAAAAAACCAGCCGGTGCACTGCCATTGACCGGCTGGTCTTTTTTTCTGCCTATTTTTTTCAGTCTCCCAGTTAAATCGGGACTACGGCCCCACCAATTTTGTAGAAGCGTGACCGAAAGCACTGAAGCATCAAAAAAAGTTTAAGCACAAAACAATCGGAACAATAAATATTTCTAATTTAACATAATTATGTCTGATTTGACTTGTACCCGGTCAAAGTGTTCCTTAAAAGAATAACGGCGCAAAAACCAAAGATACAATGCTCATTAACTTAATCAAAATATTAATACTGGGGCCCGAAGTATCTTTAAAGGGATCTCCTACAGTATCGCCAACTACAGATGCTGCATGGGTCTCTGTTCCTTTTCCACCAAAGTTTCCCGCTTCAATGTATTTCTTAGCGTTATCCCATGCGCCTCCGGCATTGGCCATAAAAATGGCCATCGTCACTCCAGAGGCCAGGGCCCCGGCAAGCAGCCCTCCTAGAGCTTGTTTTCCCAATCCTGGTAAGAGCCCAACCAATAACGGCACACCAACTGCCAGCAGACCTGGTAAAACCATTTTCTTTAAAGCAGCAGCGGTGCTGATATCTACACAGCGGGCATAATCTGGTTTCTCCGATTCATCCATGATCCCGGGTTTTTCTTTAATTTGAGTTCTTACCTCTTCGATCATTTGGTTGGCAGCATCCCCCACAGCGCTCATGGTCAAAGCAGAAAAGAGAAAAGGCATCATACCGCCCAGCAATATCCCGATAATCACAGAAGCGTTGGTTAAATCAATGCTTTCCAAACCTGCAGCCTGGGTATAAGCACTGAAAAGGGCAAGGGCCGTCAATGCAGCAGAACCAATGGCAAACCCTTTACCGATAGCTGCAGTGGTATTTCCCACCGCATCCAGTTCATCCGTCACTTCTCGAACTTCTGGGTCTAGATCCGCCATCTCGGCAATGCCGCCGGCATTATCCGCTACCGGTCCATAAGCATCCACTGCCACAGTCATACCCACTGTGGCCAGCATACCCACTGCGGCAATGGCAATGCCGTATAGCCCTGCCACTTCATTGGCAATGAAAATCGCTACCGTAATAACAATAATAGGCAAAAAGGTACTTTTCATGCCGACTGCCACACCACTAATAATATTGGTGGCAGCCCCCGTCCTTGAAGAGTTAGCGATTCCCTGCACGGGTTTATAATGATCAGACGTGTAATATTCCGTAATCCTGCCAATTAAAACCCCGGCAATCAAGCCGGCCAAAATAGCGAAAAACGGTCCAATTTCACCAAGCAAAGCGTTTGATAAAGCAAAAGCAGCTATAATCATAATAATAGCGCTTGCATAGACTCCCCGGTCCAGGGCTGAAGCCAATTTCTGGCCTTTCCCCACCCGGACAAAAAAGAAGCCTATAATAGAAGCAATAACACCAACAGAACCTATTAAAATCGGTAAAAGAGCGCCTTCAGCGCCATATTGAATGATTCCAATGGTCATGGCAGATATAACAGAAGCCACAAAGGACTCAAACAAATCAGCGCCCATTCCGGCTACATCGCCAACATTATCGCCCACATTGTCAGCAATCGCAGCTGGATTCCTGGGATCGTCTTCAGGTATGCCCTCTTCCACTTTGCCGACCAAGTCAGCACCTACATCGGCAGCTTTAGTATAAATCCCGCCCCCAACACGGGCAAAAAGCGCAATAGAGCTTGCGCCCAAAGCAAAACCATTCACTATTCCCGGTTCTCCGAATATCATGTACAATATCCCGACACCCATTATTCCCAGGGAAGCCACAGACAAACCCATAACCGCACCGCCCGAAAAAGCGGTTCTGAGGGCATCATTGACACTGTGGCGTGCGTCATTTGCTGTCCGCACATTCGCCCTGGTCGCGACGTTCATCCCAATAAAGCCGGCACCACCGGAAAATAATGCGCCTACTAGAAATGAAATAGCTGTCATGACGTTTATGAGTACAGTGATCACAACAAATAGGACAACCACAAATGCAGCTAAACTACGGTACTCCCTACGCAAAAACGCACTGGCTCCTTCTTGAATGGCCAAAGAAATCTCTTTCATCCGGTCAGTGCCTTCTTCTCGCTTCATAATCTGTCCAATAAGTATAAACGCAAATATTAACCCAATAATTCCTGCAACCGGTGCTGCTACTACGCTCATTTTTCCGCCTCCTTGTGACATGTTTTTTGTTCATGA
The DNA here is from genome assembly GCA_964487675.1 of uncultured Clostridia bacterium. GTDB lineage: Bacteria > Bacillota > Natranaerobiia > Natranaerobiales > Natranaerobiaceae > CAZARY01. The sequence goes on from CAZARY010000032.1 coordinate 7,229, forward strand.
AACTACCTCAACCTTTCTGGTTGAGGTTAAAATCTAAATATATATATCATTCCACTATCTATCATTCCACATATACAGCCCATATATCATAAGGAAATAGATGTGACAAATGCAGCAAAATATGGTCAGCAAAATACAACCTTCATATAATGAGAAAAATAAAAAAGAGAAGTTAGGGCGCTTGGAATTAGTCGATTGTCCTTTGATTTTAGTGCGCCTTGCTGGGATCAAGTTAATACAGGTATCTGTATTGTATAGAAAAATTGTATTAAAGAGCAGCCAGCACAATTGAATTGACAATAAAGACAACTGCCGTCACTGTTGTCACTTTATTCAAAAGGGCATCAAGGCCTTTCTTTTTACCAAAAACCGTTTCCGCACCACCGGATATTGCACCAGATAGCCCTGCACTCTTTCCAGATTGCAAAAGCACGGTTGCAATTAATACGATCACTACTATAACGTGTAATCCCACCAATATATTATATAACATGATTTGACACCTCCTTATCTTTTGTTATTCTATCATAGGCTAATTTAAAAAAGCAACAAACATACTCATGAAATTACCGTATTAAAATAATTTTATCTGGGAACTTTATTTTAAGTTGTACAAACTATTTATCCCTTTATACTCGGCCACGCCGTACAATTCCTCCGAAATCCTCAACAATTGATTGTATTTTGCTACCCGGTCCATTCTGGAAGGCGCGCCTGCCTTAATTTGACCTGCATTCACCGCCACAGCCAGATCGGCAATAAAAGCGTCATCCGTTTCCCCTGAGCGATGAGAAATGATACAGGTGTACCCATTTTGTTTGGCCAATTCCACTGCTGCCAGTGTTTCTGTTAACGTGCCAATTTGATTCAGTTTGATCAATATGCTGTTTGCTATTTTGCGATCAATCCCTTTTTGAAGGCGATTGGTATTAGTAACAAATAGGTCATCACCAACAAGCTGGACCTTTTGACCCAATGCCTTAGTCAGCTTTTCCCATCCGTCCCAATCATCTTCCGATAAGCCATCCTCTATAGAGATCACAGGGTATTGATCGACTAATTCCTCATAATAGTCCAATAATTCTTCAGCCGTCAAACTTTGACCTTCGCCCGCGAGATGGTACTGGCCTCCCTCGTACAGCTCAGTGGCAGCCACATCCAGGGCCAGGGCCACCTCTTTTCCTGTCTTATAGCCAGCCGCTTCTATGGCTTTCACAATATAATCGAGCGCCTGACGGTTTGAATGAAGATCAGGGGCGAACCCACCCTCATCGCCTACAGTGGTAGAAAGACCAGCAGTTTTCAGTACTTTTTTTAAAGCGTGAAATATTTCAGCCCCCATACGAATCGCGTGGGGAAAATTCTTTGCCCCCACAGGCATAATCATAAATTCTTGAATATCTACATTGTTATCGGCATGCTCCCCGCCATTTAATATGTTCATCTGGGGAACCGGTAAAATATGGCCCCCACATCCACCAATCACCTGATACAAGGGCAGGCCTAAATAATTAGCTGAGGCCCGGGCAGAAGCCATGGAAACCCCTAAAATAGTATTCGCACCCAGGTTGGATTTGTTGTCCGTTCCATCTATTTCCAGCAGGGCCCGATCAATTGCCAATTGATTGCAGACGTCCATCCCCACAAGTTTAGAAGCCACTTCTTCATTCACCTTGTGACAAGCCGTAATCACACCCTTGCCTTGAAACCTATTCAGTTCCCCATCTCTGATTTCCAAAGCTTCATGTGCACCCGTAGAGGCACCTGAAGGCACCGCGGCATACCCAAAGGCACCAGAAACTGTAAATATTTCCACTTCCAGTGTGGGATTTCCCCTGGAATCTAAAATTTCTCTGGCAAAAATTTCTTCAATAAAGCTCAATGCAATCACCCTCCTGATTTTATTATTCATACAATATTGAAAACAATATTGAAAATTCAGGGAAGAGCCAATTTCATGACTGTCAAATATGTTTCTTGCCTATTTGTCCTGGGGCCTACGTCTAATATTCAATTAAGCTCTTTCCGGTCATTTCCACAGGCTGTTTAAGCTGCATGAGATTAAGCAGCGTAGGCGCAACATCTGCCAATTTGCCACCGGATTTCAGGGGATAGCGTTTGGAGTCTTCTACAATTAAAAATGGTACCACATGGCCAGTATGTGCAGTATGAGGCGATTCACCTGTATCGTCCAGCATTTTCTCTGCATTGCCATGATCCGAAGTAATCACCGCCACCCCGCCTGCGCCGATTATCTGCGGCACGATTTGGGAAAGACACGTATCAATCGTTTCCACGGCTGCGACAGCCGCTTCTATAATACCGGTATGGCCAACCATGTCCGGATTGGCATAATTCAATAAAATAAAGTCATAATCTTTTTCTTTGATTTCTTGGCTCAGTCGGTCTGTCACTTCCCCGGCACTCATGTCAGGTTGTTGGTCATACGTACTGACTTTTGGAGAGGGGATCAATATACGTTCTTCGCCCGGGTTAGCTTTTTCTACGCCCCCATTGAAGAAAAAGGTTACGTGGGCATACTTTTCCGTTTCTGCTATCCGCAGCTGCTTTTTATTTTTTCGCGCCAGGTATTCGCCCATGGTTTGCTCTACTTTTGCTGGTGGATAAGCAATGGGGACATTCAACTCGTAGTCATATTGGGTCATGCAGACATAATCTGTTTTTAGCGGTTCCCGGTCAAATCCTTTAAATTCTTCTGCTATAAACGCCCATGTGAGTTGTCTCGCCCTGTCCGGCCTAAAATTGAAGCACAATACGCCATCATATTTTTTTACCAGCGAAGACGGATCTTCATCCGGCGTTAACACCCTGGTGGGAGTAATAAATTCGTCTGTTTCTCCCCTTTCATATGCCAGTTGGATCGCTTCATGGGCGCTGTTTGCCGTATAACCTTCTCCTAGCACCATGCAGTTATAAGCCTTTTCTGTCCGATCATACCGCTTATCCCGGTCCATAGCATAATACCTGCCCATCACCGTGGCAATTCGCCCCACTTTCAGCTTTTTCATCTCAGACTCTATTTCTTCAATAAAGCGTTGTGCCACTTGAGGTGCCACGTCCCGTCCATCTGTCACCGCATGGAGATAGACCTGGGACAACCCCTCTCGCCGTGCCATTTCCAAAAGCGCTTTCACGTGGTCAATATGGCTGTGAACTCCCCCATCTGAAAGGAGCCCCCAAAGGTGCAAAGATGCGCTTTTTGCTTTTGTTTTATGATAGAGGTTGAGCAATACTTTATTTTTGAATATCTCCCGTTTTTCTATATCGTGGTTTATTCTGGTCAATTCCTGGTATACTACTCTCCCCGCACCCAGGTTTAAATGACCTACTTCACTGTTACCCATTTGTCCTTCTGGTAATCCTACACTTAATCCTTCTGCCCGGAGCGTGGTGACGCCGTGCTTGGAAAATAATTTGTCTAAGTAAGGGGTCCGGGCCAAGTAAAATGCATTGCCTTCTTTTTCCCCGCTCAAACCTAACCCATCCAGGATAATTAGAACGACAGGTTTTTTGGGTGGTGCGTTGTCAGCCATATTTGAACCTCCCTGATGTTGTGATTCTTCATATTGACTTTATCCTTAATATTGTTTGCTTTACATAATTTCTGATACACTTTAATATGCATTACAACTACACTTAACGATCACTGTGCTTCGGCTTCATTATTTTCCACCGCAACTTGAATCAATTGGCAGAAAGCTTTCGCCTGTAAACTCTTTCCTCCCACCAGCGCCCCATCTATATTATCCTTCTTAATAAACTCTGCTAAATTTTCAGGTTTTACACTCCCGCCGTAAAGTATCGGTATTTCTTCCGATTTGTCTTGACCGCCTAGCTCTTTTAAAATCTCCTTGATTTGTCGGCAGGCTTGTTCCGCATCCTCGGCTGTCGCCGCTTTTCCTGTACCAATTGCCCAGACCGGTTCATAGGCAAACACTACCTGTTTCAGGGTGTCTAATGCAACTTCTGATAATGCGGTCCTCACCTGACGATCTATAACTGCTTTTGTAATTCCATTCTCTCTCTCTTCTTGTGTTTCACCCACACAAATAATTGGGCACAGACCATATTTTAATACAACACAAGTTTTTTGGTTTACGTCATCGTCCCCTTCCTTAAAAATATGGCGTCTCTCCGAGTGACCTACAATCACATAATCCACGCCTATTTCTGCCAGCATCTTGGGTGAAATTTCCCCTGTGAAGGCGCCGCTTTCTTCATAAAAAACATTTTGCGCCCCTATTTTTAACCAACGGGGAGCAGCTTCAACCAAAGTGGGCAAAGATACAAACGGTGGACAGATCACTGCTTCTACAGCTGGCGCTTCATCATATTTTTCTTTTAAATTCTCAATAAATTCGCTGGTTTCCATGGGCCCATGATGCATTTTCCAATTGCCTGCTATCATCATTCTTGCCATACAATCACCCCTCCTCATTCTGTAAAATATCCACGCCCGGTAATGCCTTTCCCTCTAAAAACTTTAAAGCCGCGCCACCACCTGTGGAAATGTGGGAAATTTTGTTGGATACTCCTGCCAAAGCAACTGCTGCTGCCGAATCGCCACCGCCTACGATTGTTGTTCCCTTACATTCGGCCAAGGCCTTTGCTATTTCGCGGGTCCCCACATCAAAAGGCCTGGTCTCAAATACCCCCATAGGGCCATTCATAACCACAGTTGCCGCTTGTTTAATTTCCTTCGCATACTTTTTTATGGTTTCGGGGCCTATATCCAGCGCCATTTCCCCTTGAGAGATCTCTTCTACAGAGACCTTTCTCGTTTCTGCCCCTTCGGCTAATTTTTCTGCTGTGATGACATCCTCGGGCAAATAGAATGTGACGCCCTTTTTTTCAGCCTTTTGTAAGAGTGCTTTCGCCTCTTCTAGCGCCTCAACCTCCACCAATGATTTTCCCGTGTTAAAGCCTTTGGCGTATAAAAAGGTATTCGCCATACCGCCACCTATCATCACCCTGTCGGCGGTCTCCATCAACCGGTTTATTACGCCAATTTTATCGCTTATTTTTGCCCCTCCTATCACCACAACAAAGGGACGATCAGGATTTGAAACCACTTCGCCTAAATATTTTAATTCCTTGGCCAAGAGAAATCCGGCCACAGCTGGACCATTGATTGCTTTTACTATCCCGTAAGTAGAAGCATGTTCCCGGTGAACAGTGCCAAATGCATCGTTCACATATATATCCGCCATAGAAGCCAAGGAGCGAGCAAATTTTTCCTCATTGGCCTCTTCTCCCGGATGAAACCGGAGGTTTTCCAAAAGCAAAATCTCGCCTTGCTTTAATTTCGCAGCTTCGGCCTGGGCTTCGGCAGGATTATCACAAGTACTCATAAAAACATTTGCTGGCAGCATCTTGTCTAGATAATCGGCCACAGGTTTGAGTCTCAGTTCAGGCACTACTTGTCCTTTTGGCCTCCCCAGGTGGGAGGCTGCAACAACCTTGGCGCCTTGCTCCACCAGATATTGCAGCGTGGGGAGGGCGCTTTTTATCCTGGTATCATCCGTAATTTCGCTATTTTGAATGGGGACATTAAAATCGAACCGAACAAAAACACGCTGTCCTTTGACGGGTACTTCATCCATTGTTTTTTTCACAATTTTCCCCCCTAAATTTATTTTTGCTTCTAAATTTTAATTTTAGCTGTTTCACCATTATTTAGCAATGCTTATAAAAGCTGTCATTAAATTTGAGCGTAGAAAAAGGAAAAGCCCGAATCACGGGCATAGGCGGTCACGGACAAGGAATCAAAAGTTCTGCTTGGCCAAGCGCAGCAGAAAGGATGATCCGCTCATGACCAAAGTCAAGAGAATGCGTGACGACTTTTTCAAACCACATAAAATGAGCTGTGACAGCACAATTACGGATCTATCTTCTTGTTTTTCAATCCCATTATGCCCTGACATTATTTGTATCGCTTTCGTCTAGAAGAAGAAGGAATGCCACATTCCTGTCGGTATTTAGCCACCGTACGACGTGAAATTTCAGCTGTGTCTTCTTTCAAACTATTAGCTATTTGCTGGTCGCTTAAAGGTTTACATTTGTCTTCGCTTGTCACTAGCTCTTTAATTCTCTGCTTTATCCCGGTTGCTGAACTGTAATCACTGCAACTCTTTTCCACTTTACTGGAAAAGAAGAACCGGAGCGGGAAAATCCCATGGGGCGTTTGAACATACTTTTTAGCAGTAGCCCTGCTGACGGTGGATTCGTGTACTTCAATTTCATCAGCCACCTGCTTAAGCGTTAAAGGTCTGATATAAGCTGGGCCGTAATCTAGAAAAGGCCTTTGAAATTCTATTAGCTGTGAAAGAATCTTGTATAAAGTCAATCTGCGCTGTTCAATGCTTTTTATAAGCCATAAAGCTGAATTCAGTCTTGAATTAAGAAATTTAGATACACCTGCCTGTTTTCCACTCTCTAAGAGCTGTTTGTAATGCCGATTTAACTGAAGGCGCGGCGTCATATTATCATTCATTATAATAACGTAGTCTTCTTCTACTTTTCGAATCTCAATATCCGGCGTGATATAAGAAAGCGGTTGAGTATGGGAATAAGGACTTGCAGGTTTGGGAGTGAGCGTTTTAATATGATCCACGGCCTGTTGAACTAGGCCTATGGAAAACGAAAGCTGTTGTGCTATTTTATCCAGTCTATTTTCAGCAATTTCCATCAGGTAATTTTCAATCAATTCCATGGCGAGACAGCGAATTTCACAATCGCCTTTATCTTCTCTTTCAATTTGCAGCAGCAGACATTCTTTTAGATCTCTGGCCCCCACTCCCGGAGGGTCAAGACTTTGTACCATTTTCAGGGCGGCCGTAGTTTCTTCTATTTTGTGACCAGTCAATTCGGTTATTTCGGCTATGGACAGCCTGAGGTATCCATTTTCATCTAAATTACCAATAATAAACTCCGCCAGTTTCTTTATTTTCGGTTCACTCGGCACCAAGATTAATTGGAAATAAAGATGATTATACAAAGACACGGCAGTGGGCGTAAAATTTTCAAAGCTGTCTGTTTCCCGATCATCTTTATAAAATTTTCCTACCCCCGACATTTTTCCGAGATCGCCTACATCGTCAAAATATCTTTGCCAATCCATATCAGACCATTCATCTTTAAAGTTTCGGGATTCGTTATCGTTTGTTTCATCGTTTGTTTCCAAGTTTTCCATGTCTTTAAAATGATCCTGCTCTTCCTCTTCGGTAAACTCTATCATGGGATTTTCTACCATTTCCTGTTCAATATAGCTAGTTAGTTCATAACCCGAATACTGAAGAAGCTTTATTGCTTTTCTCAATTCAGGCGTAATAATAAGCTGCTGTTTTTGGTCGAGTTGTAGATCAAATTCTAACTTCATAACCGGTCCACTCCTCTAAATAAAATCAATATTATGTAGCCTAAGATCCAATCTCACCCAGTTTATACATATATTTCTTATGAAATATTAAATAGAATATGGTTATCAAGTTAAATCAGGATAAATTCCGTATTTGGTGTTGCAATGCTTTCGCTCATGGCTTTGCTGAACTGGCTGTAACCATGCT
>CAZARY010000033.1:0-14760 GCA_964487675.1 uncultured Clostridia bacterium
CTGATGAAAGTACATACTTCTAACTACCAGATTGTGGGTTTTACAGAAAGTGTTTCCCGAGAAGTCATGGTTGCCCTGGCGCATGACCGAGAGTTGTTTGCGGTGGAAGACCTGGGAAGCGGACTGATGCTTGATATGAATCAATTTGGGCTCGTCTACGAGCCTACTATTGCGGAAGTTTTGTCTTCGGGTATGGACTTAGTCACGTTTAGTGGAGATAAACTTTTGGGAGGGCCTCAAGCGGGAATTATTGCCGGGAAAAAAGAGTTGGTGGATAGACTGAAAAAAAATCAATTGAACCGGGCGTTGAGAATAGATAAACTTACACTCAAAGCCCTGGAAGAGACTATGCGTCTTTATCTGCAGCCAGAAAAGGCTTTAAAAGAAATACCTGCCCTGAAATTTCTTACAGAGCCTCTTGAAAATCTAGAAAAGAAAGCAGATCGCTTGTTGGCAGTTGTTGAGGATGTTTTGCCCCCCGATTTTAAAGCCAAAAAGGAAGATGGTTATTCCCGGGTTGGAGGAGGGGCTATGCCCGTCCAGACTCTTCCCACCCGAATAGTGGCTATAGAAAACCCCCGCCAGGATCTGACCTGGCTTTGGCATACGCTGAGAAAACAAAACCCACCGGTCATTACTCGGGTTCAAGATAACAGGCTGCACATGGATGTGCGTACAATTTTTTCTGGGGAAGAGGAATTAATTGCTGAACAGATCAAGATCGCTCTAAAAGCCTAAATAAACCTTGCTTTATTGTTAAATAAACGCTAAAAAACGGCAGCCCATAACAGATCCTACAGAGTTGTGGGGAGGTGTTTAAAAATGAAATCCCAACTCACATGGAAAGGTAACTTGGCATTTGAGGGAAAAGGGAGTCAAAGCGAGTTTCGAGTTCAGATGGATGCCAGTAAAAGCGCAGGAGGGGATGCGACAGGACTGTCGCCCATGGAAATGTTTTTGATGAGTATCGCAGGTTGTGCAAGCATTGATATTATAATGATATTACAAAAAAGACGCAAAGAAATCAAGGATTACTGGGTAGAAATAACAGGTGAAAGACGCGAAGAAAAACCGAGCTATTTTACTTCAATCCATATGAGCTTTCATTTGGTGAGCCAGGACCTCACTGAAAAAGAAGTGGCGAGGGCGATTGAATTGTCTGAAACCAAGTACTGTTCCGCCTGGAACAATATTGACCCCAACAAAACAACCATTACGCATGATTATGTTATCCTTCAAGATACAGATTGATGGGGAGTGTTGAAGTGTGAATTATGGGAACTGTAAAGAGGTGATTATCTATACGGATGGGGCGTGCAGCGGGAACCCCGGTCCCGGCGGATGGGGCGCAGTGCTGCTGTATAATCGCCATAAGAAAGAATTGTCCGGCGGGGCAGAAAATACGACAAACCAGCGTATGGAATTAACTGCCGCTGTTAAAGCTTTAGAAGCATTAAAATATCCATGCCGGGTAAAACTATACAGTGACAGTGCATACCTGGTGAACTGTTTTAAGCAGGGGTGGTGGCAAAAATGGGAACGCAACCATTGGCAAACGCAAAAGAAGACCCCGGTAGAGAACCGAGACTTGTGGGAGAAATTAGTACAGCTAGCTAATCAGCACCACATTGAATGGATAAAAGTGAAAGGGCACAGCGATGATGAATTAAATATCCGGGCTGATGAACTGGCCAGAAAGGCTATTCCAGAACAGGGAAACAAAAAGATAGATTGAGTTAATAGGAAATGGTATTTATTGGCTCTCATAAGTTTTCTTGAGGCGTTAAAGAGTGAAAGGGTACAGTATGCAAAAAAGGACTAGTTGAGGTGGTGAAGAAAAGGTAAGCAAATTTATATCGAGATGCGCACTTTTTATTGTTTTACTTACTTTGACAGTAAATATTTGTTTAATGTTACTCAAAGAGCACCGTTGGGTGCCCTCCCTAGCGCAAGACTATGCTGGTAAAGAAGTAGCTTTTTCTGGGAACGTTAACGGAGCGATTTCTACAGGGCAGAACTCGAGGCATTATCCGCTGCGCTTGACGCAAATAAATGGACAGAGCCTTACAATACCGGTCAATTTAAGAATGAGTATTCACCATAATGCTCCATTTAAAACAAATATTTTGCCGGGTGATCAAATCTCCGGGTTCGGAAATATGGAACTGCCTGGAAAGGCGAGAAATCCTGGTGGATTTGACTATCAATACTACCTTCGCAGTGAAGGTAGATATTTTGTTATCTATCCCCAGCAAAATGAATTAGAAATTACAGATTCCAGGTTGACGCCACACCGTTTGGGACATATTTTGGCAGAATATTTGAAAGAAAGCTATAGGACGAATTTAACTGCTAAAACTTATCCCTGGGTTATGGCCTTAAGTATGGGGGATCTGTCTTACCTGGAAGCTGAAGATCAAGAACTGCTTAATGAAGCAGGCGCTCGGCACCTAACAGCTGTTTCTGGATTGCACATCAACCTGCTGGCTTTTACCATGCTGTCTTTTTTATTGGCAAGGGGTGTAACCAAAAAGTTCGCCATTGGGCTGTGTCTTTTATTCATCTGGTTTTATGCGTCTATAGCGGGATTTTCTCCCTCGATTATGAGAGCGGCGGCCATGCTCACTTTCTTTTTCGCTGGTTCTTTACTAGGGTTAAGATACAGCCCTGTCGTAGGCCTGCTTGCCAGTTTCACAATTATAACTGCATTTTTCCCCTATATGATTTTTAATATAGGTTTTCAATTGTCCTTTGCAGCCACCTTTTTTATTTTATTGATCTACCCGGTAATTCGTTCTAGGACCTGGAACTTTTTTTCTTACTTTATCGAGCCCCTGAAAATTGCCATATCTGCGCAGCTGGGCGTTTTTCCAATTATTTTATATCATTTTGGTTGGTTTTCCACAGGCAGCGTCTTACTAGCCCCATTGGTTGCTTTAGTGCTGGCACCACTGCTTATCGCACTATTTATCTTGGGCCTTCTAGGTTTTTTGGGGACTTTTTATAACGCTCTTTTGATGCCAGTTAATGTATTTATTGAGTTCGCGGTTGCTTATTTGGTTTACATTTTTTCCCTGGTAGCGAATATAAGCCCTTCAATTTGGGGGCACTGGCCTTTTCCCAGGCTGATTAGCTATTATTTTTTTGCAATCAGCTTGTTTTATTGTCTGCAGCGCCCTTTGATTTTCAGACCGATTCGCTATATTCCGGCGATTGCTTTGCTCAGTTTACTTGTACTTAGTTTAAGTTTTTTTCCAATTAGCCCGTCTTTGCTCCGGACATATTATTTAGATGTAGGACAGGGAGATGCAGCAGCTGTGTTTACTCCCGGCGGGAATACTATTTTGGTGGATGGGGGCGGGCTTCCTCCTTGAAAATCCGGAAGAGATCCGGGTGAAGACGTTTTAATCCCGTTTTTCCGCTATTACGGCAAAAGAGAGATTGATTACCTAGTTGTCACGCATCCTCACAACGACCACATAGGAGGGCTTCCCGCTTTAATGGAAAAAGTGAGGGTGAACCGGGTGATTATGCCGGATCTTGTACATGAAACCGAACCCTTTCAAGCATTAAAAACCGTGATATCGGACCAGGATATTCCCGTTTATTATGTGACCGAACCGGCACACTGGCTGCCAGACCAATCCAGTGATTATTTTTGGGATATACTACATCCGAGTTCTCCCTACCTTCAAGGGACTCGGTGTGATTTAAACAATAATTCGGTGGTTTTTAGAGCAAATTTTGATGATATTTCTTTATTGTTTACTGGCGATCTAGAGCAGGAAGGGGAGGCGCGATTGTTGAATCAATTGACAGGCAGCTCAATATCTGCTAACAAATTAAACAGCCAGGTATTGAAAGTGGGGCATCACGGAAGCAGCACTGCAACCAATCGGGAGTTTTTAACGGCTGTATCTCCTAAAGTGGCAGTTATTTCTGTTGGAAGAGGCAATCCTTATGGGCATCCTGCTCCGCAGTTACTGGCGCGTCTGGGAGAAGAAAAAGTAGAGGTTTTTCGAACAGACAAACATGGCGCTGTCATTGTAAAAACCGATGGCAATATTTTAAAGGTGCAGTCAATGCTGCCGAAAGATTCGAAAAATAGGGGGCGATAAGGTATGAAAGATTTTAATGAGAAGATACTAGCGATGGATATTGGAAGTGGGACCCAGGATATATTAATTTACAAAGACAGCGTAGAAATGGAGAATAACTATAAGATGGTGATGCCGTCTCAAACCAGTATTTTAGCAAGCCGGATAGAAGAACTAACGCAGCAGGGAAAAGATATTTATATAGAAGGAACAACCATGGGAGGTGGACCGGTGAACAGAGCCGTCAAATCCCACCTTGAAACCGGCAATCGAGTATGGGCAACCGAAAAAGCTGCCTTAACCTTAAAAGATAACTTGGATAAGGTGAAGGCCTATGGGGTGGAAATAACCGATTCGCCACCAGAAACCGCGGCTAAATTGGAATTTAAAGACATTGACTTACAGGGTTTGCAAGATGCTTTAAAAAACTTTGATATTTCATTGCCTGGGACGATTGCCGTGGCGGTTCAAGACCATGGATTTTCACCTCATGAAAGCAATCGTTTGTTTAGATTTCATCACTGGCAGAATTATTTGAAAACAAGCGGGTATTTGCGTGATTTGATATATCAGAAAGAAGAGGTGCCCGGTTACTTTACCAGGATGAATGCCTTGGGAGAAAGCATCCGGGATGGGTTTAATCAGATATTTATGATGGATACAGGCGCTGCCGCTATATTGGGTTGCTTGGAAGATCCATGGGTGGCGAAACATGTAAGCCACAGAGGCGGCCTATTGGTCAACGTAGGCAACCAACATATCATTGCCTTTTTAGTCTATCAGGATAGGGTTTTCGGTATTTTTGAACATCACACGGCTAAACTGTCCCAAGAAAAACTCGACTACTATCTTAAGAAATTTCGGCAAGGAGAGTTGTCCAATGAAGAAGTTGTCAATGACCACGGCCATGGTGCGGCGAGGAAGGAGCCATCACCCAATTTGGACTTTGAATTTGTAGCCATTACCGGCCCTCGGAGAGAAATCGGAAAGCAATTGGGCTATATGGCAGCTCCTTATGGAGATATGATGCTGACTGGATGTTATGGTTTAGTAAAAGGAATTAGGGAAAGGATGCATATAAATGGGAACTGATGCAAAAGAAAGAAATTTAATGGCCGAGATAGAAGCTGTAAAACAGGGGCAAATCAAGCCCGTATATTTGGTTGTGTGTGAAACCTACTTCCAAAAGCAGTTTCTTGATCAATTAGTGGCGGCTGTGCTTGGGAACCAGGGCAATGCGTTTGATTTTGATAAACTAGATGGTCGGGATTACAGCCTGGAAGAAATAGTCCAAAAAGCGCAGTCTTGCCCAATGTTTTCTCATACTCGCTTGATTGTGGTGACGAAAGCGCCATATTTTGAGGGCAAACTTTCCCCTCCAGACGAGGAAGCGCTTAAAAAATACTTGGAGAGTCCGGTATCTAGTACGGTGTTGGTTTTCTTAACAGAAAACGTTGATAAACGCAGTAAGATGGTTAAAAGTTTTACAAAACATAACTACCTGGTAGAGTATAAAGGCTTCAAATCTTGGGAGGTAGAAAAATGGCTTTTAGGAAAGATAAAAGAAGAAGGATGGACAATGTCAAGGTCAACGACAAACCGTTTACTTGAAAAAACCAATGGGAATTTAAACTTATTGGAGCAGGAACTCGAAAAACTGCGGTTGTATAAAATGGACGACACCACAGTGACTATAGAAGATATAGAACTATTAGTTCCTGCTACTTTGGAGCATAACATCTTTAAACTGGTGGACAGAATCGGAGAAAGAAAAATTTCAAGAGCCATGAGTTTACTTCGCCAATTAATATTATATGAGCAGCCCGTGCGGATATTATTTATGATCGGCAGGCAGGTAAGATTGATTATTAAAATGAAAGAGGCCTTGGAAAAAGGGGATTCTGCCTCTCAGGCTGGAAAAAAATTGAAAGTCCCCCCTTTTGTTGCAAAAAAGATTGCTCATCAGGCTAGAAATTTTAGTTACGAGGAATTGGGTCGGTTTCTGAGGGCAGCTCATGATACGGATTATTGGATTAAAACAGGGCGTTTAGACCCCGCGCTTTCCCTGGAAAGATTATTGATGACAATTCAATTGGATATAAAATAATCTGACTATCAAGTTAAATCAGAATGATTATGGTATTTAGTGTTGCAATACTTTCGCTCATGGCTTTGCTGAACTGGTGGTATCATGCTTCCGATTTTGGGCTGCGTTAAAACTTCCTCACTGCGTTCGGTCAAACAGTTAACGCAGCTTTTCCAAAAACGGTCCGCTGGTATCATCCAGAGCAAAGCAATATTCGCTCAAGCATCGCCACACACATATAATTTGCTCTGATTTAACTTGATAACCATATAAAATAAAAAAATCTACTCTTCAGAAAGAGTAGATTTAAATTTAGCTGGCTAATTGATTTAAGCGGGTTTGGAGTCGCGATTTTTTTCGAGCAGCAGTATTTTTATGAAAGATACCTTTGCTTGTGGCTTTATCTATTATTTTATTTGTCTGGCGCAGCTGCTCGCGGGCAGTTTCTAGATCCTGATTTTTTAGGGCTTTTTCAAATTTTTTAATTTCTGTTTTTACTCTTGTTTTAAAGTGTTTGTTGCGTTCTGTCTTCTTTCTTGCAACCTGGATCCTTTTTTGAGATGATTTTATATTGGCCATAAGTGCACCTCCTAAATGATTTTTAAGTTCTTTTTTACCTATTTTTTAAATTTTTTTATTATGCGTATGATGGTATGTATTTGCTTTATCATTTATATTATATCCAGAACAAGTCATATCCTAACACAAGCGTATGGCAAAATCAAGGGGAAATAATATAATTGTTGCTAGTGGCTGCCTTGTTATCCCAAAACCCAGGTGGTATAATGTTGGAGTGATAATAAGGAGGGTGAACATGGAAAGGAATAAAATCCGAAACTTTTCAATTATTGCCCATATTGATCATGGCAAATCTACTTTGGCTGACAGGTTATTAGAGTATACAGGTGCTTTAAGCGGAAGGGATCTTCAGGATCAGTATCTAGATAATATGGACCTAGAAAGAGAGCGAGGCATTACTATAAAACTTCAAGCGGTGACGATTAACTACCAAGCTGGAGATGGGGAGACCTATAATCTTAATATGATAGATACCCCCGGCCATGTAGATTTTTCATATGAAGTTTCAAGGAGCTTACAAGCCTGTGAGGGAGCCTTGTTGGTTATTGATGCGGCCCAGGGAATTGAAGCTCAAACTTTAGCCAATGTCTATTTGGCTTTAGAGCAGGATCTAGAAATTATACCTGTAATTAATAAAATTGATCTTCCAAATGCCGATGTAGAAAAAGTTAGAAGAGAACTCAAGGAAATTTTAGGTGTGGATGATGAAGAGATCTTTTTAACATCGGCCAAGGAAGGTAAGGGTATCGGTGAGCTATTAGAAACAATTGTCAAAAATGTTCCTCCCCCAGAAGGTCAAGTTGACGAGCCTTTAAAAGCTTTAATATTCGATTCTTATTACGATACTTATCGAGGCGTTATCACTTATTTAAAAGTTGTTTCAGGTGAGTTGAAAGAAGGTATGGATATTCACATGATGCAGACGGAAAAAAGCTTTCAAGTGGCAGAAATAGGGGTAAAAGATCCCACACCCAGGCAAGTTAAAACGTTGGCAGCCGGGGATGTGGGGTATATGGCAGCGGGCATTAAAGATGTGAAGCACAGCAGGGTGGGGGATACGGTAACTTCAAAAAACAACCCAGCGCCCGAACCACTGCCTGGTTATAAAAAGGTGCAACCCATGGTATTTTGCGGTCTGTTCCCAGCGGATGGGGAAGAATACGAAGACCTTCGAGATGCTTTGGATAAATTTCAATTAAATGACGCCTCTCTGACTTATGAACAGGAAAATTCGGTAGCCTTGGGTTTCGGATTTCGTTGTGGGTTCTTGGGCTTGCTCCATATGGAAATTGTCCAAGAACGATTAGAAAGGGAATATGGCATTTCCCTGGTCACCACTGCTCCCAATGTTGTGTATAAGGTAAAAATGGAGGATGGCACTGAAATTCAAATAGAGAATCCTACGGACTTACCTGACCAAAAAAAGATTGAATCAATTTACGAGCCGATTGTCAAGGCAAATTTTATGGTACCCCAGGAATACATTGGAGCGGTTATGGAATTATGTGAAGAAAAAAGAGGCGGATATCAAACGATGGAATATTTGGATTCTCTTCGTGTACTGCTTAAATACAAACTCCCGCTAAGCGAGATTGTGTTTGATTTTTTTGATCTGTTGAAAAGTCGCACTAGAGGGTATGCCTCTTTTGATTATGAAGTGCTGGGATACCAGGCTGCCGATTTAGTCAAGGTGGATATCCTGGTAAATAAAGCACCGGTTGATGCCCTGTCATTTATTGTACATCGTGATAACGCTTATTATAAAGGTAAGCAGTTGGTTGAGAAACTGAAAGAAATGCTTCCGCGTCAAATGTTTGACGTCCCAGTTCAAGCGGCTATTGGCAACCAGGTGGTGGCCCGTGAAACAGTGAAAGCTGTGAAAAAGGATGTTTTAGCCAAATGTTATGGTGGAGATGTAACTAGAAAAAGGAAGCTGTTGGAAAAACAAAAAGAAGGCAAGCAGCGTATGAAACAAGTAGGCAAAGTAGATATTCCCCAAGAGGCTTTTATGGCGGTGTTGAGCATTGACAAATGAGTCGGGAGTATCTTCTGACCAGGTGACGGCTGAAAATTTTGGGGAGAAAGGCATATACATTCACATCCCTTTTTGCTTTAATAAGTGTTACTATTGTGATTTTAATAGTCAAGAAAAACTGACAGAAAAAGAAGTTGATGATTATTTAAAGGCTCTGGAACTGCAGTTTCGGCTTTTCGAAGACAAATTCCAACTTACCAGCTATGTTTGGGACACACTGTATATTGGCGGAGGAACGCCTTCTGTTTTAAAGGACTATCAGGTTGAATATTTGAACCAGATCATTCAAAAATATCTTTATTTAAAACCCGGAGCAGAGGTGACCGTGGAATTAAATCCCTATCCTGGGTCAGAAAACGACCATATGGGTGCTTTTTTGAATGCGATTGCTACGTTCGCCAATCGACTTAGTATTGGTTTTCAGTCTTTGTGTAATAAAAATTTAATATTTTTGGGAAGGGAGCATACGAAAGAAGATAGTTACCGGACTTATAATCTGGCTCGAAAAATAGGATTTTCCAACATTAATATAGATTTGATATATGGTATTCCCGGTCAAAGTGGTTCGGAATTTACAGCAGAGCTGGCACAGGCGATTGAATTTGGTCCTGAACATATTTCCTTGTATAATCTCACCTTTGAACCTGGCACCCCCTTGTATGATGTTTGCCAAGCTCAAAAAATCAACCCGGTGCCAGAAGAAGATGAAGCCCAGATGTACAGCGAAGCCCAGAACTTATTAACTGTAAAAGGTTACCGTCAATATGAACTTTCGAATTTCAGTTTACCTGGGTTGGAATCTAGGCACAATTTGATTTATTGGCGAAGAGGGGAATATTTTGGATTTGGCCCTGGGGCGCATAGTTTATGGAAAGAAAGGCGCTTTTATAACCATCAAGACTTGAATCACTATTTATGGGGGGTGAGAAAAGGAAGTGTCATCCAAGAAACATGGACTGTATCAAAGCGAGAAGCGGTGTCGGAAAGAATATTTTTAGGTTTAAGGTTAACTGGTGGCGTTAACCTTAAAGAGATCTCAAACGAATTCCAATTTGATGTGGAAGACAATTTTTCTGAAACGATTGGTGATTTAATTCAACAAGGCTTACTCAAAAGAATTGGACAATTTCTTATGTTAACAAAGAAGGCATATATGATTTCTAACCGTGTTTTTGTGGAGTTTTTACCCCATCTTGACAAAAGATAATCAGAGTGTTATTTTTTAACTGAATGTTTAGCACTCTTAACCAGAGAGTGCTAATAAATCTTCTGGGGTGATATCATGGACTTAACAGAAAGAAAACGCAAGATACTTAACACGATTATCACCGATTATATTGAAAGAGCAGAACCGGTAGGTTCTAGAACCCTTACTAAACGGTACGAATTTGATATTAGCCCTGCCACCATAAGAAATGAAATGGCCGATTTGGAAGAAATGGGTTATTTAAAACAACCCCATACGTCTGCTGGCCGTATTCCCTCGCAAAAGGGGTACCGTTTTTTTGTAGATCACCTGATTTCTTCAGGTCTTTTAACCTCTAAAACAAAAATTTTGCAAAAAAAGTTGAAATCTCGAAAAGTACTGGATTTAAACGAAATTATTCAGGAAACAGCTCGATCGTTGGCGGAAATAACGGAGTATACTTCATTGGTTTTAGGCCCTAGGCCGAGTCGCAGCTCTTTTCAGGAAATAAGATTATTTCCCATTGGGAATCAACAGGTGTTATTAGTACTTACGACTGAATCGGGGATAGTAGAAAGCAAACCGGTCAAAGTGTCAAGCGATTTAACCATTCCAGACATGGAGAAAATCAGTGAGTATCTCAACCAAAAACTTGCTGGACTAACCATTGATGATATCACGCCGAGTTTAATGCGGGAGTTAAGAACGGATTTGATCAAAGAAACAGATGTGGTGGAACACACTTTATATGTTTTGGCTGAAAGCTTCAAGCAGTCCGGTGAAAAACTGGCCTTGGGGGGCACAACGAATATATTAAAACAGCCTGAATTCAATGACTTGCATAAGGTGAGAGAGCTGCTCTCCTTTTTTGAAAACGAAAACTCACTGATGGAGCTGTTGACGGATGCCGAAGGCATTGTTGTAAGAATAGGCAGGGAAAATCCGCGAGAAGAAATTCAGGATTGCAGTGTCATAACAGCTTCTTATGAGCTAAAAGGAAGACCGCTAGGCACTATTGGTGTATTAGGCCCCACTAGAATGGATTACTCCCGGGTTATTGCTATTGTAGATCAAATTGCTAAAGAATTAACCAAAACCTTGGAAAGTCAAGGAAAAATCTCGAGCGAGTAGGTGATGCGTATGAACAAAAAACGCAATGAAGAGCAAAAAGAACAAAATCATAATAGCGAAAACACGGAAAAAAAGCATGCACAGGAATTCAAACAAGAGGAAGTGGATGTAGAGGACAAGAAAAGAAAAGAAGAAGTTCAAAAAAAGGAGTCCAAAAATCAAGACGAAATGCAGGACAAAATCGAAGAGCTTGAATTCCAACTTGAGGAATTGGAGAAGCGCAAAGAGGAAATAGAGATAGAAAAAAATAATTATTTAGAGCAAGTGCGGCGATTGCAGGCAGATTTTGAGAACTATAAAAAAAGGGTGGCGAAGGAATGGGAACGTAAAAGCCAGGAAAAGACTGAAGCCTTAGTGTGCGATATTTTACCTATCTTAGATAACTTTCAAAGAGCCCTGGAAAATGCCGTGTCTAATCAGGAAGTAGATGAAAATTATCACCAAGGGGTAAAAATGATTTACGAGCAGATGTACGAGGTATTAAAGAAACATGGTTTGGAAAAGATTGAAGCGGAAGGGGCAAAATTTGACCCTAACTATCATGAAGCCGTTATGCAGGTAGAGAGTGAGGAGCTTGAAAAAGATACTGTGGTAGAAGAACTTCAGCCAGGGTTTATTTTTCAAGGCAAACTTTTACGAGCCAGTATGGTAAAAGTGGCTAAGTAAATCACCTTTTTAATTATAGAATCAAAGAATCAAAAGGGGTTTTTGGTCAAAGACCATTTAGCAAATAGCAATTTAACGCATTTATACTTTACTTGCCCGGGATGCTTTGATAGAATGCTTTCGGTTTAACTATTTAATTTGAAAATGAGCCCTAAAAATAAACTGTAAATGTAAGGAGGTCGTCATTATGGGTAAAATGGTAGGTATAGACTTGGGAACCACCAATTCTTGTATGGCAGTTATGGAAGGTGGAGAAACTCAAATAATCACGAATGCAGAAGGGGAGCGAGTAACGCCATCTGTAGTTGCATTTAAAGATGGCGAACGCTTAGTCGGTCAAGTGGCTAAGCGGCAGGCCATAACAAATCCGGATAAAACAGTTACTTCCATTAAAAGGCAAATGGGTACAAATTATAAAGTAAAATTGGAAGGGAAGGAATATACGCCCCAAGAAATAAGCGCTATGATTCTACAGAAGCTCAAACGAGATACAGAAGAATATTTGGGTGAAGAGGTCAAAGAAGCGGTTATAACGGTACCTGCTTATTTCTCTGATAGCCAACGTCAGGCTACTAAAGATGCCGGAAGGATTGCTGGATTGGATGTAAAAAGAATTATCAACGAACCAACAGCAGCATCATTAGCTTATGGGCTTGATAAGGAAGAACAAGATCAGACCATCCTGGTATATGACCTGGGTGGTGGGACGTTTGATGTTTCAATATTGGAATTGGGAGATGGAGTATTTGAAGTACAAGCCACCAGCGGCAACAACAAACTTGGTGGCGATGACTTTGATCAAAAGCTTGTAGACTATATGGCTGAGGAGTTCAAAAAGCAAGAAGGCGTAGATTTGAGAGAAGATAAAATGAGCCTTCAACGGTTGAAAGAGGCGGCAGAAAAAGCCAAAGTAGAACTTTCCAGTGTTTCCCAGACCAACGTGAATTTGCCGTTCATTACTGCTACCAATGAAGGCCCTAAACACTTAAACATGGATATTACCCGGGCTAAGTTTGAGGAACTTACTCGAGAGCTGGTGGATAAAACAGTAGACCCCATGAAGAGAGCAATGAATGATGCCGGTGTAACGTCTAAAGACATTGACAAAGTGATACTGGTAGGCGGTTCTACCAGGATACCTGCTGTTCAGCAGGCCGTTAAGAATGTTGCCGGTAAGGATCCCTATAAAGGGATAAATCCAGATGAAGTTGTTGCCAGGGGCGCTGCTATTCAAGCCGGTGTTCTGAGTGGCGATGTAAAAGATGTGCTGTTATTGGATGTGACGCCTTTATCTCTAGGTATAGAAACGCTGGGAGGTGTCTTTACCAGATTAATAGAAAGAAACACGACCATTCCTACCAGTAAAAGTCAGATTTTCTCTACTGCCGCAGATAACCAAACCAGTGTGGAAATTCATGTGCTGCAAGGTGAAAGGGAAATGGCAAAAGACAATATTTCCCTTGGGAAATTTATCCTGGATGGTATTCCGCCTGCACCTAGAGGCGTGCCCCAGATTGAAGTTACCTTTGATATCGATGCCGATGGTATCCTTAATGTAAGTGCCAAGGACAAAGGGACCGGGAAAGAGCAAAGTATCACTGTGGAACCCTCAAGCGGATTAACAGAAGATGAAGTAGAGCAAATGGTTGAAGAGGCCCAGAAACATGAAGAAGAGGATAAGAAAAAACGCGAGAAAGTGGAGCTAAGGAATGAAGCGGATTCTTTAGTTTACAATACTGAAAAAACCCTCAATGATTTAGGTGATAAGGTGGATGAAGCAAAGCGAAAAGAAGTCGAGAATGCCGTTCAAAAAGTAAAAGACGCACTAGAAGAAGACGACATGGAAAAGATAAAGACTGCAAAAGAAGAACTTACCCAGCATTTCCACGAGCTCAGCCAGCAGCTTTATCAAGACGCTGCCGGTGCAGAAGGGGCTGGAGGGGCCGGACCTCAAGACGCTGGAGGAACAAGTGCAAGTAATGAAGAAGATGTTGTTGACGCTGATTACGAAGTGGAAGAAGATGAAGAAGGTGAAGATAAGCAAGAATGAGAAGGTGCGTAAAATATGGAGCTAATAAAGGGTGATTAGATGGCCAAAAGAGATTATTACGAAATACTTGGGGTCGATAGAAATGCTGGCAAAGAAGAAATAAAGAAAGCTTATAGAAAATTGGCGCGGAAATATCATCCCGATGTAAATAAAGATGACGAAAAAGCCGAAGAAAAATTCAAGGAAATACAGGAAGCTTATGAAGTGCTGAGCGATGAAACTAAACGGTCGCGGTATGATAAATTTGGCCACGCTGGGGTAGATGAGCAAGCATATCAACAGCAGTATGGCGGTTTTGGTTCCCAAGATTTTGGGGGCTTCGGCGGCTTTGGAGATTTTGAGGATATCTTTGATGCTTTTTTCGGGGGTGGTTTTGCAGGTACCGAACGAAGGCAGCGCCGCCCCCGAAAGGGCACTGACTTGAAATATCGATTGGAGTTAAACTTTGAAGAAGCCGCTTTTGGTACGGAAAAAAATGTGCAACTTCCTAGGACGGAAAAATGCGATGAATGTGATGGAAGTGGCGCAAAGCCTGGAACCTCACCTAAAACATGCCAGACTTGTCAAGGACAGGGCGAAGTAAAGCAAGTTAAAGAAACCCCATTTGGACGCTTTGTAAATGTAGGGACTTGCAGTAATTGCGGCGGCGAAGGAACTATTATTGATGCCCCCTGTCCTGAATGTGAGGGACAAGGTAAAGTTGTCAGGCGCAGAAAAGTTAAGATTAATGTGCCAGCCGGAGTGGACCATGGCACACGGCTGCGTATCAGAGGCGAAGGGCAAGCTGGTTCTTACGGAGGCCCCCCGGGAGACCTGTACGTGGATATTAGTGTGAAACCTCATAAGGAATTTAGCCGAGAAGGAGCCACAGTATACTCGCAAGTATCTATAAGCGTGGTGGAGGCCATGCTGGGCACAGAAATAGAAGTA
>CAZARY010000034.1:0-14628 GCA_964487675.1 uncultured Clostridia bacterium
CAAGTACATTATCAGTGCCCAAATCTCCACCAAAGGGATTTATACTAGCTGTACCTCCTTCAAATGTAAATTTCAAAGAATAATCAGTGTTTAAAAATGACTCAGGAAAAGTCCATGTGGTTGTAAGGTTTGAGCCCGAATTAAATGTTAGGGTCACTGTTGAAAATTGTATTAGAATACCAACATCATCCCCAGTGTAAATACAAAAATTATTACCAACGGGTATTGTTGGAAGATGTGCCGGGTATAGGTGTGAAAACCTATCATGATTTATTAGAGAAAATAGGGAAAGAGTTGGACGTTGTCCATAAGGCAGATAGGAAAACGTTGGCACAAATCGTTTCAAAAAAAGCAGCAGTCTGTATCGATAAAATGAGAAACGGAGAACTAGAATTTATTCCCGGTGGCGGTGGGTATTATGGAAAAATAAAAAGTTAAAATATACGCATAAATTTTGATATGATTTCTAAATATTGGCAGCTTGTTAGGATTGTGATATATTGAAAGAAGAAGTAAACGTGAACACAATAACATTAAATAAATAAGAAGAAGAAGGAGGTTAAATTATGAAGATTGGCGTCCCCAAGGAGATTAAACCTAACGAAAACCGGGTAGCCCTAACACCTGCGGGTGTAAAAGCTTTAACGGAAAACGGGCATAAAGTCATGGTAGAGACTAACGCAGGAATTGGCAGTGGATTTTCCAACGAAGAATTTCAAAATGCCGGGGCTAACATGATGAATGATGCCGGAGATATTTATCAACAATCAGAAATGATCATTAAAGTCAAAGAACCTCTGCCGCCTGAGTATGACTTGATGCAAGAAAACCAGGTTATCTTTACATTCCTCCACTTAGCAGCGGAACCGGAACTCACCAAAAAAATGGCAGAGCGAAAAGTGATCGGGATTGCTTATGAAACCATCGAAGACAGCAAAGGGGCCCTACCGCTATTGACCCCTATGAGTGAAGTGGCGGGTCGAATGGCCACGCAAAACGGTGCCCGATTTTTAGAGAAACCACAAGGTGGCAAAGGTGTCCTTATGGCTGGCGTTCCTGGAACAAGCGCCGCAAAAGTCACCATCATTGGTGGGGGTACCGTAGGTACTAATGCGGCTAAAATTGCACTGGGAATGGGGGCTAATGTGGCAATTTTGGATATTGATCCAAACCGTCTCCGTTATTTGGATGATTTGTTTTATAATCGATTGGAAACATTGATGAGCAATAGCTTGAACATTGAAAATTACGTCACGAACAGCGACCTTGTAATTGGCGCCGTCTTGGTACCAGGAGCTAAATGCCCAAGATTGGTCACAGAGGAAATGATCAAAAAAATGGCTGAAGGTTCTGTGGTCGTGGACGTAGCCATTGATCAAGGAGGTTCCATTGAAACCATAGACAGGGTGACCACCCATGCAGATCCGGTTTATGAAAAACACGGCGTGGTACATTATGCGGTAGCTAATATGCCCGGCGCAGTACCCAGGACTTCTACTATTGCCCTAACCAATGTTACTTTACCCTATGTCATAAAACTAGCAAATAAAGGCTGGGAGCAAGCAATTCACGAAGATAAGACGCTGGTACCAGGTGTAAATGTCGCGAGAGGCAAAGTCACCTATAAGCCTGTAGCTGACTCTCATGAAATGGACTACACCCCTCTCGAAGATATTCTTTAATGTTTTCAGCATTTAGAAAAGCTCAATAAAAGTGAGCCATTCAAATAAATTCAAATAAAATGAACAAATATGGCCTGGTGTTCCAGGTCATATTTGTTTCCCCATTCGAGAAATTGTAGCAAATTGCCCACCGTTTCAGCTGTGGGAGTAGGTCAATAATAAGTGAATTTGATAAAGGATTTTATTTGTATGCGTTGAACTATTTAAATGCGGAATATTTTAGTTGAATTTTTCTATGTAGCTGTTTATGAAATACTTTATATTCAGTTTCTAATTACAATACCTTTACTATACCAATCCGACGGACCGCCAGTTCAGCAAAGCCATGCGCGAAAGCATTGCAACACCAAATATGGCAATGATTCTGATTTAACTTGATGACCATTTTTTTATTCTTTATTTTATTAATTTTACTGGGTGATCAGAATACAAAATCATTATATGTGAGAGGGATAAATATATGCATCAAACAGTTCAAGAATTTATTTACTATTTAAATGTAGAACGAGGCCTGTCTGAAAATACTTTAGCTTCTTACCGGCGTGATTTAAATTATTTCATAGAATATTTAGATGCGTTTAGCATTAATCAATGGGCTGATGTTAAAAGAACTCATATCATGAAATATTTGATGGAACAAAAGAATAGAGGGAAATCCCCTTCTACGATCACAAGAACGCTCGCTTCTATCCGATCATTTTTCCACTTTTTACTCCAAGAAGGAATGGTAACGGAAAACCCTTCCAGTGAATTGGAATCTCCCAAACAAGAACAAAAATTACCTCAAGTGCTGTCGCCCGAAGAAATCGATAAGCTCTTAGAACAACCTGACACTTCAAACTTTAAAGGCAAAAGAGATAAAGCAATGTTGGAGCTTTTATATGCGACGGGCATGAGAGTTTCGGAATTGATCTCTTTGAATATTGAACATGTAGATGTACGAAACGGCTATATTTTGTGTCAAGGGAAAGGAGAAAAAGAACGCATAGTGCCGCTCGGGCAAATGGCTATTAGCAGCCTTTCTGACTACCTAGCTAAAAGTAGAGTTAGGCTGCGCAAAGATTTGAGTGAACCCGCTTTATTCCTTAATCAGCATGGTCGCAGGTTATCAAGACAGGGTTTTTGGAAAATATTAAAAAGATACGCGGAAAAAATTGGATTCCATCAAATCATTACCCCGCATACCTTAAGGCATTCTTTTGCCACCCACTTGTTAGAAAATGGGGCTGATTTGAGATCAGTACAAGAAATGCTCGGGCATTCAGATATTTCTACTACACAAATTTACACACAACTAACACGGAAGCGATTAAAAGATGTGTACGAAAAATCTCATCCTCGCGCTTAGTCACCCGCATAAAAGTTTAATCAAAAACAGATTAGCACATCTTTCCAATTCATTTATACAGCGGAGGAATATGACATGAAAAACATAAAAAGAGTTATTATCATAGTTCTTGACAGCGTAGGCATCGGTGCTTTACCTGATGCACCTCACTGCGGAGATGAAAACAGTTTTACACTCAAACACGTTGCTGAGTCTGTTGAAAATTTTTCTCTGCCCAATCTCAGCAAAATGGGATTGGGGCATATTGCTCTTGTTCCGGGCATACCTAAAATTGAAGTATCTAAGGCGTTTTATGGAAAAATGGTTGAAAAATCTTCGGGTAAAGATACAACAACCGGTCATTGGGAATTGGCAGGCACAGTGCTAAAGCATCCCTTTCCTGTTTATCCCAAAGGTTTCCCGAGAGAGATCATTAAAAGATTTGAAGAAAGGATTGGCAAAGAAATACTGGGTAACACTCCTGCTAGTGGAACCGAAATCATTAAAGAACTAGGTCAAAAACATATAAATACTGGCAAACCAATTGTCTATACCTCTGCGGATAGCGTTTTCCAAGTGGCTGCACACGAAAGCATTATCCCCCCTAAAGAGCTCTATAATATTTGTTTGGAAGCCAGGGAAATCCTTCAAGGCAAACATGGTGTCGCTCGCGTTATTGCCAGACCTTTCATCGGTGAGTATCCAAATTTTACGCGGACTGCAAAAAGGAAAGACTTTTCCCTTGCGCCACCTCCTGGAAATGTACTCAACTTAGCAGTTGAGTGCGGTTTAAAAGTTAAAGCTGTGGGAAAAATCCATGATATTTTCGCAGGTTCAGGAATATCAACTAGCATGCCTACAAAAAATAACAACGACGGCATTCAAAAAACCATCAATGAGATAAAAAAACCTTTTAAAGGCATCCTTTTTACGAATCTTATAGATTTTGATATGCTTTATGGGCATCGTAATGACCCAGAGGGGTATTATAAAGCTTTGAAGGAGTTTGACAACACATTGCCTGAAATTACAGCGCATCTAAAACCTGAAGATTGCCTTATGATTACAGCAGATCATGGTTGCGATCCTGTCCACCCAGGTACTGATCACACCAGAGAATACGTACCCATAATGGTTTACAGCAAAAGCTTTAAAAGTTCAGGTGATTTGGGTACACGGCGAAGCTTTGCCGATTTGGGTCAAACCACAGCTGAATTGCTGCAAATCGGGAAAACGAAAGATGGAGAGAGTTTCGCCCACTTGCTTTGCTAAATCTTTAAGATGGGAGTGGTGATGGCAGATGAATTGGGATCATATCCAAGAAGCGAGAGCTTTTTTAGAAAATCAAACCAACTATTCTCCCAGGATAGGCCTGATTTTAGGGTCTGGATTGGGACAACTTGCTGAAGAACTGGAAGATAACACAGTTATCCCTTATAAAGACATTCCGAATTTTCCTGTCTCAACAGTAAAAGGACATAAAGGACAGTTGGTGTTTGGTTGTTTAAAAAAGAGTCCGATTTTGGCATTACAGGGAAGGTTTCATTATTATGAAGGCTATGATTTGAGCCGGGTTACATTTCCCGTCAGGGTAATGCAAGCCATGGGTATTGAAAAATTAATTGTCACCAATGCAGCCGGAGGGATTGACCGGTCATTTTCTGTGGGTGGGCTCATGTTGATTAAAGACCATATTAATTTTATGGGGGCAAACCCTTTGAGGGGAGAAAATGACAAGCGACTAGGCACTCGATTTCCTGACATGACTTATGCCTATGATCAATCATTGAAAGAAACAGCAAAAATTAGTGCAGAAAAGCATGATATCAGTCTATTTGAAGGGGTGTACATTGGCGTTCCAGGCCCTTCCTATGAAACACCAGCCGAAATTGAAATGTTTAGAAAACTGGGAGCAAGTGCTGTAGGGATGTCCACTGTTCCTGAAGTTATTGTAGCAAATCATGCGGGTATAAAAGTTTTAGGCATATCCTGTATTACCAACATGGCAGCAGGCATCTTGGATAAACGATTGACGCACGAAGAAGTAGAAGAAACAGCCAGCAGAGTGCGGGGAGAATTTCAGGCCCTGGTAAAAGATATTGCTTCAAACATTTAGCCCCCTAAACAAGCATCAGAATACGGAAATGGCTATTTTTGATACATACTGCTCTGACTATGCCATATTAGCGCCGTTCATTTATAAACCTATTTGCTTCCATTTCTTCACCTCTATTAACGAAAGAAGGCAATGCTTATGCGAATGATAGATTTAATCACTAAAAAAAGAGATGGATTGTCACTGACAAAAAACGAATGGCAGTATTTTGTAGAAGCATATACTGCCGATCAAATACCTGATTACCAGGCAAGTGCTTTATTGATGGCAGCTTTTATAAATGGAATAGACTCGGAAGAGACCACCTACCTCACTCACGCCATGGCTTTTTCAGGGGCCACGCTTGATCTGACCACCATTCCAGGTATAGTCGTGGACAAACACAGTACTGGCGGTGTTGGGGATAAAACCACCTTGGTTTTAGCCCCTTTAATAGCATCTGCCGGCGTAAGCTTAGCAAAAATGTCCGGGCGAGGATTAGGACATACTGGGGGTACGATTGATAAGCTTGAATCCTTCCCAGGCTTTAACGCTAACTTGACAATGCAAAAATTTCTAAGCCTGGTCAAAGAAAATCGCATTGCCCTCATCGGCCAAACCAAAAATTTGGCCCCTGCTGACGGAAAATTATATGCCCTTCGTGATGTTACCGGTACAGTTGAAGCGCTTCCTTTGATTGCCAGCTCCATTATGAGCAAAAAAATTGCTTCTGGAGCGCAAGCGATGGTGTTAGATGTCAAGGTAGGAAGCGGTGCTTTCATGACTGATTTAGAGGAGGCTACACAACTTGGACATCTTATGGTCAATATTGGGTCTCAATTAAAAAGAGAAACCGCAGCCGTACTCTCCAATATGGACCAACCACTGGGATACGCGGTGGGCAATATTTTGGAAGTAAAAGAAGCGATACATACTTTAAAAGGACAAGGTCCCGAAGACTTAAAAGAGCTCACCTTGATATTAGGGGCCAACATGTTAAAACTTGCAAACAGGGTAGATTCCTTTCACCAAGGGAAAAATCTTCTCCAAGAACAAATCCGGTCAGGCAAAGCCATTAACAAACTGAAACAATGGATCCAATCCCAGGGTGGGGACAGCAGTCCAGTAGAAAATCCCCAACTTTTCCCATCTGCTGGGTACCGTTTTGAATACAAAGCGGAACAAGAAGGTACTATATACCGCTTAGATGCAAAATTCATTGGGGAAGGGTGTGTACAGCTGGGAGCCGGCCGGGAAACAAAAGAGGATGCGATTGACCATTCGGTAGGAATTACGCTGGCCAAAAAATGCGGGGCTTACGTCTCAAAGGGAGAAACGATTGCAGTTATAGATTATAACGAGCAAGAAAAACTGGATCGGGCGAAAAAATGCTTGGATAAAGCAGTGACCATAAAAAGCATAGAGGATTTGACTCCGAAAAATTTTATCTACGGTTTAATCAGTAAGAACACCAAAAATGGAAAATTAGATCCCTTCGAATAAATAGAACGTACAAAAGCGACTGTGATGAGCGGGCGCTTTTTTTCGGTCCTAACCTGTGTTATAATTGTATGAACGAGTTAAGGAGGACGACTGTCATGCAAGTGGTTACATCACACTCGAACCTTGATTTTGATGGTTTTGCATCTATGATCGCATATAATAAATTGAATCCTGAAGCAAAGATGGTTTTACCGCCGAATTTAAATCAAAATGTGAAAGCTTTTTATTCCTTATATAAAGATACTTTCCCATTTTATGAAAGAGTCGATTTCGACTTAAATGAGATCAGCACGTTGGCTCTAGTGGATACAAGCGATGAGAGAAGAATAGGGAAATTTATAGATATAATAGATAAAGTTGATCATATTATCATTTATGATCATCACACAAATTATGAATTTTCCCGTGAACCCACTAGGAAAGTAACAGATCAGTTAGGTGCAACTTGCACCCTTTTGGTTGAAGACATAATAAGCAACCAATTAGAACTCACGCCCCTGGAAGCGACTGTAATTGCCCTGGGGATATATGAAGACACCGGTAATTTAACTTATTCGAGTACAACCTCTAGGGATATCAAAGCGTTGGCCTTCTTGTTGGATTGTGGTGCAGATTTAAATGTGATTTCAGATTATGTTTTCACTGCTTTTACTGCCAATCAGCGTAATCTTTTTGAAGAGCTCTTAACAAATATGGAGCTTTCCACCATTAATGAATATATTATAGGGATTGCCACTGCTGAAAGAGAACAGTATTTGCAAGGGGCCGCTGTGATTGTTCATAAGCTCATGGAAATTGAAAACGTGGATGCTTTTTTTATGATTGTAAAAATGGGTAAAAAGGTTTATATTATTGGTAGAAGTCGACGAGACGACATTGATATACAGAGCATTTTGAAAGATTTTCAAGGAAAAGGACATAAACAGGCAGCTTCAGCTACAGTTAAAGAACTCACGTTGAGTAATACGCGCAATAAACTATTGGATGTGCTTCGGTTAAAGCTACCTGTGCCGGTTACAGCTGAAACCATTATGTCTTCACCCGTCAAAACCATCACAGCGTCTACAACCGTGCAAAAAGCAGAAGAACTTCTTTATAAATATGGTCACAATGGTCTGCCGGTGGTCTCAGATCCCCGAGAAAACTATGAAGAAAACCGGTTAGTAGGTATCGTTTCTAGACGGGATATTGAGAAAGCAAAGTATCATGGGTTTGGACACTCACCTGTAAAAGGTTATATGTCTCGCAAGATTATTACCATTTCACCTAGTGCCTCTATTAAAGAAATCCGACATTTAATTGTAAACAATAAAATCGGACGACTTCCTGTGGTTGACGATCAGGGCGAGCTTGTTGGGATCGTTACCAGAACCGATCTTCTAAATTATTATCACGGCCTTAATACAGGGGAAGAAGAGAAAAGAGACCTGTTTTTAAAAGAAGTAGACGAATTCAGTGAAGATATAAACGAACTCATGGCCAGAAGACTTCCCAAGAAAGTCATGGGGATATTGTATCTCCTCGGCCAAAAAGCAGATAAAAACAACTATAAGATTTATGGTGTAGGGGGATTTGTGAGAGATCTGTTTCTGGGGATAGAAAATTTAGATCTAGATGTGGTGGTAGAAAAAGACGCTATAGGATTTGCAAAAATTGCCAAGCGGTATTTTGGAGGTGATTTAAAAGTATTCCCTCAATTTCAAACCGCACGCCTGGCTTTACCCTCTGGTATGAAAATTGATTTTGCCACAGCCAGGTTGGAATTTTACGCTTTCCCTGCAGCTTCTCCAGATGTTGAGGAAAGTACGATAAAACAGGATCTTTTTAGAAGGGACTTTACTATAAATACGTTAGCTGTAGAACTTAACAGTTCTTCTTTCGGAAAATTATTGGATTTTTTTAATGGGAGAAGAGATTTAAAGAATGCTGTTATAAGGGTGCTCTATAACTTGAGTTTTGTGGAAGATCCTACCAGGATATTCCGAGCCATTCGCTTTGAAACGAGGCTGGGCTTCCAAATAGAAGAAGAAACGGTTCTTTTTATTAAAAATAGTTTGAGCACAGGGGTTTTGGACAAATTACCTGGTGAAAAACTCTATGAAGAGTTTAGAAATATTATCAATGAGCCAAATTTTCATCAATCTTTCAAGCGTATGGACGAGCTAGGAATTTTTTCAGCAATTTTTCCGGATCTAAAATTAGATCGCCAAAAATTTTCGATTTTAAAAAACATAGAATATATTTTAAATTGGTATTATAATAGAAGTCAACGGGATCATTTTGTAAGCAAAGAAGCCATGGTTTTTACTGCGTTGCTCATGGACCAGCCGAAACCGATAGTTAGTTCTCTGTGTGAGCGATTAAAAATCCCTGTCAAAACAAGAGAAGTCATCATAACCAGCATTGATAACGTAGAAAAATTAGCTGATGAGCTTTCCATAGAAAAAAAGAACAGCGAATTAGCTGCGGCCTTAGAAAATTTTGCCTTGGAAACGATATTATTTGTACTAGCTAGAAAAGAGGATTCAAAGATCAAAGCTAAGATTTATCATTACTTGGAAAATATTAGCGGCGTTGGCACCAGCATTACGGGTAAAGATCTGAGAAATTTAGGGATCAACCCGGGGCCACATTATAAAGAAGCCCTGGAAGAAGTAAAAAAAGCTAGGCTAGACGGATTAGTTTCCACACCAGAAGAGGAATTAGATTTTGTACTGGAATTTTTCGAGAAGAAAGGAGAGAAAGAACTTGGATAATATACTCGGGAGCATATTTTTAGACAATATTTTGCACCTGCTGCCAGCTCTTTTAATTGCGTTAACGATACATGAGTATGCGCATGGAAGAGTAGCATATTACTTGGGAGATCATACCGCAAAAGCGCAGGGGCGATTGACTTTAAATCCATTAGATCATTTAGACCCTATTGGGTTAATTTTGTTGGCAATAGCAGGTTTTGGATGGGCCAAACCCGTTCCTGTGAATCCTGTTAATTTTAGCCGGCGCGTAACCATGAAGTCAGGGATGCTGTATGTTTCTTTAGCAGGCCCTGCCAGTAACTTAATTATGGCTTTTATTTTTTTAGGAATTTCAGACTTTTATGCCCGGTTTTTGGGAGCAGGAGGATTTTTTATCCCTTGGAGCATACAAACGTATCCTCACCCTGCTTTATATTGGATTGTCATGCTAAATATTTTCTTAGCAATTTTCAATTTAATCCCTATTCCTCCTTTAGACGGTTCAAAAATCCTGCGAGCCATTTTACCCAGAAAGCTCGAAGCTTCTTTTGCTCAAATAGAGCAGTATGGTTTTATCATTTTAATATTACTGATTTTTACAGGTGGGATTAGAGCCATAGTTATACCATTAACCATGATCATTCTTTCTATTTTTCACCTACCTTTTCAACTGTTTTAAACAGGTGGTGAAGCCATGAAATACCAGGTAACGTTGCCGAATTTTGAAGGCCCGCTGGACTTATTACTGCACCTGGTAAAAAAGGCAGAAGTGGACATATATGAAGTTTCTATGAGTGACATAACGGACCAATATATGGCCTATATTGAGTCTTGGGAAAAATTTAATCTGGAAATAGCAAGCGAATTTTTAGTGATGGCTGCAAAGTTAATGGAACTCAAATCGCGTGAATTATTGCCCCGGAATGAAAATGTCGATGCAAAAGAAGAGGACGAAAACGATGAGGATGAAATAAAACAGGACTTGCTGCAAAAACTTGCTGAATACAGATTTTTCAAGGAGATATCGAACTATTTACAAGAAAAAGAAAAGGAGAGAATGCAAGTTTACTGGAAAGAACAAGAAAGTTTTTTACCCGGGACAGAAGATAAGACCCCGCCGGGATCAGGAAGTCTACCAGAACTAGTTTATGCCTTCCAACAAGTATTAACATACTTTGAAAAAAAAGAAAAAGTAAAGACAATTGATATGGATAATGTCTCCATAGAAAAACAAAAAGAGGTTGTCATCAAACAAATCAAGCAGCAAACAGATCAAACGCTACAATTCATGGAACTCTTTAATAGAAAAAAACCGCGAATTATCATCATCGTAACCTTTTTGGCACTTTTAGATCTGGTAAAATCAGGGAAAATTTCTATAACGCAGCAGAACAGAGGAAGTCCAATTTGGTTGACTTTAAATGCAAGCCACGATGACATAACACCAAAATCCCATACTTATACGAACTAACTCTTCCAGTTTCTATATACTAAAAATACTACAGCTTGGTTCGGTCAACTGAATTAAAAAAATATATTCTTTATGGTCCTGATAGTTTGGAAGAAAGGGGAAAGATGTATTTGCAAGCGCAAGAACTTAAAGAGATTATTACGGGGCTTTTGTTTATTCATGGCGACTCATTGTCTATTAGTGAAATAGCCAATGGACTTGAACAAGATACAAGCATTATCAGAGAAGTTGTTAAAAATTTAGAAGTAGAATTGAATGCGCAAAATTTTGGCCTTCAAATCACCCATGTTGCTGGAGGCATCCAATTAACAACTAAACCAAAGCTAAAGCCTTATTTGGATAATTTTTATGGTGGTGAAACCAAACGAAGATTGAGCAGAGCTGCCTTAGAAACTCTTGCAGTAGTCGCTTACCGTCAACCGGTCACCAGGGTTGAAATCGAGGAAATCCGGGGAGTTAAAGTAGATAAGGTTTTGTACTCTTTGATAGAAAAGGAACTAATTCAATATACAGGAAAAAAAGATGTGCCTGGAAAACCACTTTTGTTTGGAACAACTGAAAAATTCCTGCAGTATTTTGGGTTGAACAAACTGGAAGATTTACCCCATCCAGATGAATTTCCTTCTTCCCTTTTTGATCATACAGAAAACAAGACACAAGAAACTTGATGATATTGATGTTTATTGCAGCTTAGCATTGCAATGGGGGCTGCAATCTAGGAGATAAATTAGGCATATAAAATTAAGTTTTAGCAGGTATTAAAGTTTCGTTTAGAGAAATAATTAAATTGGCATATTACCATAAAAAGGAGATGATGATCATGCGTGAACAAAATCCAGAACAAAAGCTTAAGGAAATGGGAATCGAATTACCATCACCACCAAAGCCAGTAGCTGCTTACGTGCCAACAGTTAGAAGTGGTAATTTTGTCTTCGTCTCTGGCCAGATTGCACTGGTAGAAGGTGAATTAAAGTACCAAGGTAAGGTTGGAGGTGAGTTGAGCCTAGAGGAAGGCTACGATGCTGCAAAAATTTGTACCATTAATTGCTTGAGTGTCCTAAAAGGAGAAATCGGTGATTTGTCCAAGATCAAAAAAATTGTTAAGATGACTGGCTTTGTAAGCAGTGCCCCTAATTTTAATAAGCAGCCCCAGGTGGTAAACGGAGGAAGCGAGCTGCTCGGCAAAGTGTTAGGAGAAAAAGGGGAACATACCAGGGCGGCAGTAGGCGTCAGTGAGCTGCCTTTAAATAGCCCTGTTGAGGTGGAGATGATTGTTGAAGTAGAAGATTAATCCCATGCACCTGCGCATGTGCCACATTTTATACACTTGCGCGAAAGGTACCAGGGCTATTTTAAACTGCCGAATACTGAGACTACAGAATTAATTAAACTAAAAATTAATTAGAGGTTATCCGGGGGACAATAAAAGTGCGTTTACAAAAATTTTTGGCCCAAGCCGGGGTGGCTTCAAGAAGGAAATCAGAAAAGCTCATCGAACAAGGAGTAGTAGAGGTGAATGATAAAATTGTAACGGAACTAGGTGTGAAGATTGACCCCGAAAAAGATATTGTAAAAGTTGAAGGAAAAAGAATCTCCGGCCCAGAAGAAAAGATATATATAATATTAAATAAACCCAAAGGCTATATAACCAGTAATAAAGACCCTCAGGGAAGAAAAACAGTGATGGAGCTGATAGACAACAAAGAACGAGTTTACCCTGTCGGTCGGCTTGATTTGCATTCACGTGGGTTAATTTTGATGACCAATAATGGAGAATTGGCTTTTAGATTAACCCACCCTAGTTATCAAGTTTCCAAAACTTACCTGGTTCGAATTGATGCGCCCCTGGCAAAATCAGATCAAAAAAAATTGGTTTCAGGTATAAAACTTGAAGAAGGAACCGCCATGGCAGAAGACGTAATACCCCAAAAAAACAGCAAAACCAACAAAGAAGAAATTTCAGGGGAAACTAAACTGAAAATAATACTTAAAGAAGGGAAAAAACGCCAGATAAGAAGAATGTTGAAAACTCTTGGGATTGAAGTACTGGACTTAAAAAGGATAAAATTTGGGCCGCTGTCCTTATTGAGCTTACCCGAAGGGAGTTATCGCCATCTAACCAAAGAAGAAATTGAAGCACTTAAAACCGCTGTTTCAATGAATGCACACTCATATTAATGCTGCAACAATCTTTTAATTGATTTCCACAATTTCATGAATTAATTGATTTTAATTTAAGGCATCTTTAGTTGAATAATCAACAGAGAACTTTATTTATGCATATAACTGCATTAAAGGGGAATTGAATATGACAAAAACCGTATTTGCAGTCAGGGGAGCCATTACCGTGGAAGCCAATACAAAAGATGAAATACTAAACAAAACAAGATTTTTATTACAAGAACTCGCCCAAAATAATCAAATTCAATCAGAAGAAGAGATCATCAGCATTTTTTTTACTGCAACCAGCGATTTAAACGCTTGTTTTCCAGCAAAAGCAGCAAGAAACTTAGGCTGGAACAATACAGCGCTTATGTGTGCCCAGGAAATAGACGTGAAAGGTGGACTACCTCGCTGTATCAGGGTGATGATCCATTATTATTCTGAAAATCCAAACCATAAACCGCATCCAGTTTACTTAAAAGAAGCCCACAAGCTAAGACCCGATATAGATAATCGATCCCAATAGAACTTAAACAGAGATTTTTATTAATTTCAATATTATCAGCTTAAATCAGCTATATTTTGTATATGGTGTTGCAGTGCTTTATTCACTGCTTTGCAAAAAAGGACTGACTTATAAATATAGACAATTGCAGCACAAGCAATTACATGAAAATGGGTAGATGAAAAAGAGTTATTTACAAATTCGTTTATGGAGTTGATAAAATTTGGTCGCAGATCTTGTCATTGCTATTGACGGCCCAGCTGGATCAGGCAAAAGTACAGTTGCTAAAAATGCAGCGGTGGAACTAGGATTGAATTATCTTGATACAGGAGCTATGTACAGGGCCGTAGCATGGTATGTAATCCAACAAAATGTTTCTCCAGAAGACCATACCGCTGTAAAAGCGCTTTTACATAACTTAAACATTGACATAAATACAACATCAAAAGGAATTAACCTTGTTTACTGCAATAATGAAGAAATAACTGAAAGAATCAGAAAGCCCAGCGTTTCAAAAGTTGTGTCACAAGTAGCGGAAAACAGTTATGTAAGAGAGTTTTTAACTGATAAACAAAGGAAATTGGGAAAAAAAGGTGCGGTCATTGACGGTCGAGATATTGGTACTAGGATTTTCCCTGATGCCGATTTTAAATTCTTTTTGACTGCCAGCTTTGAAACCAGGGTCCTGCGCCGCTGGCAAGAAAATATCAATAAAGGGTACAATGTGAAAATCGCGGATGTTAAGAGAGAAATCCGTCAGCGAGATGCGTTGGATAAAACCCGTTCATTAGGACCATTGAAGAAAGCAAAGGATGCAATCAATATTGATTCAACTTATATGACAGTTGATCAAGTGACAAGCAAAATCGTTACCTATATTAAACAAAACTACTGTAAGTGAAGTAAGGTGAAAATGATGGAGAAAAGAAACTGGTTGTACTTAGGGTTAAGAGGTTTTTTGGGGTTGTTTCTTTTTAAAGCTTTATTCCCTTTAAAAATTCATGGAAAAGAAAATTTACCAGACAAAGGGCCTGCTATTTTGTGTGCCAATCATATCTCTTTACTCGATCCGATTCTACTGGGGTGCATATCCCGTGCACATGTCACTTTTATGGCAAAAAGAGAACTTTTTACGATCCCCATC
>CAZARY010000035.1:0-14533 GCA_964487675.1 uncultured Clostridia bacterium
ATATAAATCTGCTGCCATGGCAATCCAGGCACCAAACAATCCCCATCCCATTATGAAAGCAAAAATAATGGCTAAAATGAGGCGGACTCCCAGCATTCCGATAGCTGTGCTAATAGCTGGGAAAGTAGTGTCGCCCGCACCGCGCAGGCCACCAGCCAGCACTATAGCAGTGGCAAAGGGGGGCTGTGCCAGGGCTACTATTCTCAAACACGTAATCCCCAGTTCAATCACCGCAGGTTCATCAGTTAAAAAATTCATCAAAATATGGGGGAAAAAGAAAAATATAATGCCCATAAATCCCATCACCGACAGCCCCAAACGCCAGGTTTCTAATCCCGTTCGTTCTGCCAATTCAGGATCTTTAGCCCCAAGTCCCTGACCCACCAGGGTGGTTGCCGCCATAGAAAAACCAAATCCTGGCATAAACGAAAGGGATTCTGCATTAATGGCTAGGTGGTGCGCGGCCATAGCCGTTGTACCCAGGCTTGCCACAATTCTGGTGAAAAGCACCTGGCCAAAACTCATAGCCATTCTTTCCACAGCGGTAGGCAATCCGACCCTAACAATCCGTTTAATCATATAGAAGTCCGGCATAAAAGAATCGGTCAACCTTAGTTGAATCAACGATTTCCCTTTCAAAAGGACCCGAAGCACCAAAAAGCTTGCCACCACTCTAGAAAATGTGGTCCCCAAGGCAGCGCCATACA
Organism: uncultured Clostridia bacterium; assembly: GCA_964487675.1. Taxonomy (GTDB): domain Bacteria; phylum Bacillota; class Natranaerobiia; order Natranaerobiales; family Natranaerobiaceae; genus CAZARY01. The sequence goes on from CAZARY010000035.1 coordinate 708, forward strand.
CGCCCAGACCTACCCCTGGCACAACAAAAGTCATTCCAGCCAAAGCAACTTCCCGAGTTTCAAAGATAAGGATAAAGTTTAAAATTACATTTAGTAAATTGGCAATAGCATTGACGCGCATTGGCGTCCTCGTATCTCCTGATCCTCGCAGCACACCACTCATCACAAAAGTCGTTGAAATAAAGAGGATGCCTAAACTGAGAATTCGAAGATAGCCTGTTCCCAAGGGCATAACGGCTGGCTCCGCTCCCATTAAAGATATGATTGCACCGGCCAGGGAAAATAAAATCACCGATATTGCAAGAGCTACGGCAGTACTCATTAATAATGCCTGCCGACCTGCAGCGTTCGCACTTTCTAGCTCTTTCGCACCGATATGCCTGGCAACCACGGCGGTCGCTCCAACACCTAAGGCCGCAAACAATCCCATAAAGAGCATCAAGGGCGATAAAGAAAGTCCAACAGCCGCTATAGGGGCCTCACCCAACCTGCCCACCATAGCACTATCCACCACGTGTTTAAAAGTCATCAAAAACATTTCCACTATGGCCGGCCAAGCTAACAAGATTACTTTTTTTCTAATCTCTGGATTGGTTAATGATTCCCCTTCCAGAATTATGGCACTGGAATTCTGATCTCCTAATGAATTTTCTGTGGAATCACTTTTTTCATTTGGATTTGACGGTTTATCCTTTTCGTTTTCCTTCACATTTATATGTTTATCCTCATCCATAAAAAAAGCTCCTTTACAAGCTTTTGCTGCTAATGAAAAAATATTTCGATTCACTAAAAGTTTATAAGGGTGCAAATGGGTTGTCAATAAATAAAAAGCTCGAAAAAATTGTGTGATCCGTCAAATTAAGCATGCACTTTGAGCATGAGTTTTGCATAACTTTATTGTAAGAATGGCCAATAGAATCCTATGGGAGTACTATAAAGCCGCCCATACCGAGTATTTTTTACATCGTTTCATTTTGCAAATAAGAAATAAAAAACGAAACCACGGGGAAAAATACGGGGTCTTTTTAATTTGACAATCTAAGAGCACCATGATATGATAAAAAAGTCTTATGAGCGAGAGGGACTATCCAATCCCACGCTGCTTATACGGCAAAAATAAATTTTTTGGAGGTTTTAGCAAGATGAAAACAGGAACAGTAAAATGGTTCAACGCTGACAGAGGTTATGGGTTTATCGAGGTTGAAGGAGAAAAAGATGTCTTTGTCCACTTCTCTGCCATCCAAGAAGAAGGCTTTAAAACACTCGAAGATGGACAACAAGTTCAGTTTAAAGTAGTTGAAGGCGACAGAGGTCCACAGGCCGACGAAGTGGTTAAATTATAGAGACTGCTAACCCAACTGCCTTGATTGATATATCAATCAAGGCAGTTTTTTTATGGCCTAAATGAAATGCGTGCTCCAATCTTGCATTTATGAATACTCCCTACAGTACCTACATAAGTTCACTCAAAGTTGAATTTCATAAAAATGCAGGAATCGCTTTTTTTTTATGGAATGTTCTTTTAAAAGCTGAAATAATTTTTTTGTTTAGAAACCCAAATATAATGCTGTGACACCCAATCAGTAATACACAATAAATCAAGGAGGTTGAAAGGAGGTTGAGCATTTTGGATCATGAAGAATTTCGCCAGTATGGTTACCAACTTGTGGATTGGCTGGTAGATTATTATGATAACCTAGAAAACCGTCCGGTCAAACCAGAGGTGAGCCCCGGGGATATTAAAGCGCAACTGCCATCTTCGCCCCCAAAAAAGAGCGAAGATATAGAACAAATTTTATCTGATTTTCAAAAAACAATTGTTCCAGGCTTAACGCACTGGCAGCATCCGAACTTTTACGCCTATTTTCCAGCAAATACAAGTCCTCCTTCTATCCTAGGGGATTTTCTGGCTTCGGGGTTGGGCGTACTGGGAATGCTCTGGCAAACCTCACCCGCAGCCACCGAACTGGAAGAAGTGGTAATGGATTGGCTGCGGCAAATGCTGGGACTCCCATCCCATTTTCATGGCGTCATTCAAGACAATGCTTCTACAGCCACCCTTTGCGCACTGTTGACAGCACGCGAAACGGCCACAGATTTTAAGGCCAATGCGGAAGGATTAAAGCACCCTTTAACCGTATACACCTCTCAAGAAGCACATTCCAGTGTAGAAAAAGGGGCTAAAATTGCCGGTTTTGGTAAAAACAATATCCGCTTCATACCCACCGATGAAGACTACGCCATGATTCCCACGAAGCTAAAAGAGGCCATCTGGCAAGACCAATCAGACGGTTTTATACCGGCCTGCGTGGTTGCTACAGTGGGCACTACATCTTCTACAGCTGTGGACCCTGTACATGAAATCGGCCAAATCTGCCAGGAACACAATATTTGGTACCACGTAGACGCCGCTTTTGCCGGAAATGCAGCCATTCTGGATGAAAAGCAGTATCTGCTCGATGGCGTAGAACTTGCAAATTCCTGTGTGGTCAATCCCCATAAATGGTTGTTGACCAATTTTGATTGCTCCGCTTTTTACGTTTCAGATCCTAACAAACTGGTGAATACCTTGAGCATACTCCCAGAATATTTAAAAACCAATGTTGACGAAGAAGTAAAAAATTATCGGGATTGGGGCATCCAACTGGGGAGAGGATTCCGGGCATTGAAGCTCTGGTTTGTGCTTCGAAATTACGGCCAAGAAGGCCTCCAGCAAATTCTTAAAAATCACATTGATATGGCTCAGTACTTTAAAGCCAAAGTAGAAGCACATTCTGAATTTGAAGTAATGGCACCTGCGCCAGTGAGCTTGGTCTGTTTCCGTTTCAACGATGGTCAGCACACAAATGAAGAGCTGAATCAGCTGAATAAGGACTTACTTGATATGATAAACCAGTCAGGCAAAGCATTCCTTTCCCATACCGTGCTAGATGATAGTTACGTAATTCGAATGGCTATAGGCCAGCGCATAACTGAACTTCATCACGTTGAAGCCACCTGGCACCTCATTCAAGAAAAAGCAAAACAATTAAACATTTAAACGCCCATTAATCCAGAGCGGTTATCAAAAAACCTATATAAAGAAACCCTCATTAAGGAACTCTCTTTTAGCGTTGACACAAATCTTTTAATGTCCTGGTTAATACATGCAGGCCTTTTTCTACATAGGCCCACTCCGTCCATTCCAACGGGGAGTGGCTAATCCCGTTCATGCTGGGCACAAATATCATTGATGATTTTACCTTTTTGGCCATATTTTGCGCATCATGGCCGGCGCCGCTGTTCATTTTCTTATAAGGCATGCGCAAATCTTCAGCCGCTAACTCAATGGCCCTAACCACCTCCTGGGAACATGGAGTGGGGTCTTTGTGGAATAAAGTAGAAGTTTTGATCTCTACATTAAACTTATCCTGTAGTTCTTGAATATAATTCAGAATTTCGGCGCGGAGCTTTTTGATATTTTCATTGATGCCATCTCTTACATCAATATTCACTTTAACTTGGCCCGGGACAATGTTTGGGGCGGAAGGATGGACTTCCAAATGTCCCACGGTGGCCACGGTAGAACTTCCCTGTTGATTAGCAAATGCCTGGGCGCGTTGGTAAATATGGGTCACTAAATCCGCGGCGGCTACCAGGGCATCTTTTCTCATATGCATCGGCGTGGTTCCGGCATGGTTTTCCTCCCCGGTTATCTGCGTATGCAACCAGGTAATCCCGGTGATGTTTTCCACAATGCCAATAGGGATTTGTTCCCGGTCTAAGATCGGACCTTGTTCTGGATGGAGTTCGATGAAGTATTCCAACCCTTCCAAATCTAGCATATAATCGCCGCAATAATTGCCTAATGCCTCTGCCAATGTTCGTCCTTCTTCATTTTTCATGCGCAAAGCTGCTTCTGCAGATTTGTTTCCTATCACTACGTCACTGCCTAAAAGCGCCTGTTTGAAAGCAGAACCCTCCTCCGCAGCAAAGACCGCAATCTCGATAGGCCTGGAATTGGAGAATTCTTCTTCGTTCAATATCCGGACGGCTTCAAGCGCGGTCATCACCCCTAAGGGCCCGTCAAATTGACCTCCATTTTTGACAGAATCAATATGCGAGCCCAACATGACCGCGTTTTTTTCTGGTTTAGTACCTGCTTTATGGGCAAAAATATTACCGACAGGGTCAAAACGTACTTCTAGGCCAGCCGCTTTCATTCTTTTAACCACGTAATCTCTAGATTGATGGCAGTATGCGGTGCCTTCCATGCGCCAAAGCCCTTTTTCGGAGCTCAAGTCCTCATACTTCGCCACCTTTTTGTTAGAAGGTCGCCCGAGCTGTCCTAACGCTACAAGTTCACTCATTAATCGCTCCAAACCCATTTTTCTCACCTCTATTTGTATTTCCAGTTAATCAAAATCTTTTTCTGAAAATACCTTAATCCCTGCTTCCTGCAGCATTCGGCAAGTCACGCCGCTGCCCTTGATCTTATTCCCGGAAAAAGTGCCATCATAAATATACCGGACGCCACAAGAAGGGCTGTTCTCTTTCAATACCGCCGCCTCGGCTTCTATATTCCTGGCCACTGCTAATGTCTTTTTTGCTCCATTTAAAAATTCAACCGTACGATCCTGAGCCGTTTCACTCATAACCCGCCAATCGCCGTTTTCATGCTGTTGTAATTCACATCTTTCCCTGGGAATTGGTAAGTCGCCCAGCACTTCAGGACAAACAGGCAAAGCTACGCCACAATTCACCAGCTCTTCTACGTTTTCAACATAGTTGTTATCACCGTCGAAGCGGCAGTTAACCCCCGCCAGGCAGCCACTCACAATGTAATAGTACCCTGATACTACCATGAAAGCTCGAACAACCTCCTTTCCGAATAGGTGCTTTTGAAATAACGCCTATCAAGACTCTCAATTGCATAAATGTTTTATAAGTGACTTTTATGCCAAAAGCTAAACCCAAAAAATAAATCTAAACTTCAATATTAAATTTTTTACAGCTAGAAATTTAGGTTCCAATATTGAAGCTTGTAAAAAATATTGGTTTATGTGCCAATATCCCAGGAGTTGAGATATTCTATCTGGGTCTCTGTTAACTTTTCTAACTCTATCCCCATGCTTTCCAATTTTAGACGGGCAATGCTCTCATCTATTTCCGATGGCACGGGATAAACATCGTTTTCCAATTCGCCCTGTTTTTTGCCAGCAAGATATTCAATAGATAAAGCCTGGTTGGAAAAACTCATATCCATCACATCAGCGGGGTGGCCTTCCCCAGCTGCCAGGTTGACCAACCGCCCTTCTCCAATCAGATATACTCTGCGCCCATCATCCAAATGGTATTCTTGCACGTCCGGTCTAACTTCCCTTTCTTCTTGAGCCATTTTGCCGAGCGCATCCAGATTTATTTCTACATTAAAATGCCCCGCATTAGCCAGGATACAACCGTTTTTCATTTTCTCCAGATGATGCGCATCCACCACATTAATATTCCCCGTAGTGGTGACCAAGAAATCAGCTTTTGGTACAGCCTGGTTCATATTCATGACTTCAAAGCCATCCAGGGTGGCTTCCAGGGCACGAACCGGGTCAACTTCCACAACTACTACCCTGGCACCCATACCGCTGGCATTTTTAGCCACACCTCTGCCGCACCATCCATAACCAGCAACCACAAAACAAGTCCCTGCTATAAGGTAATTCGTGGCTCTCATGATCCCGTCCAGGGTGGATTGGCCAGTACCATACCTGTTATCAAACATGTGCTTGGTCATGGCATCATTTACAGCAATTACCGGGTACTGCAGGTAATTATCTCCGGCCATGGCTTTCAACCTGGTCACCCCGGTGGTGGTCTCTTCTGTCCCCCCTTTTATATTTGGGAGCAGTTCCCTGCGCTGGCCATGTAGGGTATTGATTAAGTCCGCTCCATCATCCACAGTAATGTGAGGCTCCAAATTTAACACCGTCATGATTCTCTGATAAAAGGCCTCTCGACCTTCGCCGCGTTTTGCATATGTGTTCACCTTATATATCTCATTTAAAGCTGCCACTATATCATCTTGCGTGCTCAAAGGATTTGAACCGCAAAGGGCAACTTCCGCGCCTCCTTCTTTAAGGGCGATAAGCAGGTTAGCGGTTTTAGCTGTCACGTGGAGACATGCGCCCACCCTTGTGCCTGAAAGCGGTTTTTCTTCTCTCCATCTTTGGGCAATTTTCTCTAATACCGGCATTTTGTTCCGCGCCCACAAAATTTTATTGTTTCCCTGCTTTGCCAATCCTGACTCTACGTCTGCACACATTTTGTCAACTCTCCCTTCATTTGTTTTTTCATAGAAAGCAACAGTACCAATTTAGAACTGATGTCAATCCCGATAACAATTAAAATTTAAGTTCTAGCGTACCTAAATCGAAGACGCGGATAATCCCGGTGAAAGGATTCGATTCCTATTTCTAATCCAAAGAAATCGCCGCGTTGCACAAATCAGTGTAATTGCAGTATACCACAGCCGCACAATATTGGACAAATTCACCAGTGACAGCAGCTCAATCCATAAAACACCTTTACAAAAACATGTCATATGTAGTTTAATAAGGATAATAATACCTTAATAATAATTAAATTTCTAGGAAACACAGAAATGAAGGATTAACATCAAAATAACACAACATAAAATCAAGGCATAAAACCGTTCGATCCGATCATTTAATGGGAACTTAAAAACTTGATAGGCAACTTATAATTCAATTTGATCAGCAGTTATTAAAACAAGATACAAGTGGTGGTACAATTGGCGGCTCAAAGCAAAATCCATATGACGCAAAAGAAAAAAATCACCCCTTTGTATGCCCGGGTATTAAAGCGGTTTAAATCACTTTCACACAAATATCCTGTGGAAACAGACATTTTTTATCGACCTGATTTTCTGGATTTTTTTTATGCCACCCAAAATGAATGCAAATCGAGCGCGTCACCTGTGCTAGAACTGGAGGTTTTATCTGCTGAAAATTTACCCCAAGCATTTTGCAAGGCCTATCCTTTTCCCTGGTTCTTGGCTTTTTCCGTGACAATGGGTGAGTCTGCCGATGCCTTAATAAGCTTTTATGCCGGGAATAATGAAGTTTTTAAAAGTTACCTCATAGATGCCTGGTACTCCGAAAGCGTAGAAGTGATAAATGAAACGGTGGAAGCTTTTATTTTACACAAATTAGGAGCTTACAACTGCGTATCTTACAGTTCTAGATTCTCCCCTGGGTATGGGAGCATAGGGATCAAAGACAACCAGGTCGTGCAAAAGGCTGCCCATTTCTCATGCGTCTCGGTCAACCCGGATTCTGGGATTTTGTTCCCCCGAAAAAGTACTATATGTCTTTTAGGGTTTACCCCCACTTTCAATATTAATGAATTCAGGAGGGCGATCTATGAAAATCTCAACAATTTTTTCGCAAGCTAGCACAAAAGGCAAACCAGTCTTATCTTTTGAAATTTTTCCCCCAAAAAAGAAAAAAACACCCAGTCAGCAAGATTTCCAGTCTCTTTTAGACACGGTCAATAACCTGGCCACTTTAGCACCGGATTTTGTCAGTATTACTTATGGCGCCGGCGGCACGAATAGTGAAGGGAGTTTAGAGCTGGCAGAGCATGTTAAAAACCAGGGTATGGTAGCGCTACCTCACTTTACCGCCATTGGTTATCCACTAGAAGAAATCAGCGGTTACCTGGAAACCCTTGTCAATAAAGGCTTTGAAAACGTATTGGCTTTACGAGGTGACCTGCCCGAAAATCCCACCAAAGCAGACCTGATCTGGCGTGATTTTTTGCATGCTTCCGATCTAATTAAGGTAATTTCCAGGGATTTTCCCGGGTTTTGCATCGGCGGAGCCGCTTACCCTGAGGGACATAAAGAATCTGTCTATGCAGGTCAAGACATAGAAGTATTGAAATTTAAAGAAAACTTGGGAGTGGAGTTTTTTGTAACCCAGCTATTTTTTAACAACAATAATTTTATAAAATTCCTGGAAAATGCTCGCAATCAAGGCGTGACTTCTCCAATATTTGCAGGAGTCATGCCTGTATTAAGCCCTAAATTTGTAGAAAAGATTGTTGAGCTTTCGGGCGTACAACTTCCCCGGGAGCTTGCTGCCGCTTGCAATAATTATGGTCACGATGAAGTCGAATTTAAGAAAAGAGCTAAAGATTTTTGTATTCGGCAAGGGAACGACCTGCTTGAGCGAGGAGTGGACGGTATTCATCTCTACACTATGAATCGCTACAGTGATATAAAGGAAATCGTTAACGATTTGTCAATTTAAACATTTAAGGTGAAGGGATATGTAGTGCAATAAATTTTAGCGCCAATGTTTTCATAATTATTTTACAAAAAAGGACTGATTCCGTGAGCAAAGATCAAACAAAAACAAAGAATGCAATTCCTTTAACAAAAGCAGAAAGAGGCCGACTCGTTTTTCTGGACGGTTCCTATGGCACAGAAATCCAGCGCCGGGGGTATTCAGGCCTGGCTGATCCATTGAATATACAGGAGCCAAATTTTGTCGAGCAGGTTCATTTGGATTATGCCCGGGCTGGTGCTGACCTTCTCCTTACCAATACTTTCAGCGCCAATCGGTTGAAACTGACAGAGTCGGGCGAGGAAAAGAACCTTGCTGCAATTAATAGAGACGGGGTTAAACTGGCGAAGGCAGCCGCAAATCAGGTGGCCGCGGACAGAGGCAGGGATATTAAAGTAGTGGGAGATATTTCCTCTACGGGGGATTTCATCACCCCGGTCGGCCGGCTAGATTTTCACCAGGTCCAGGCCGTTTTTAAGGAACAAGCTTCCATCCTGGTGGAAAGCGGCGCAGATATGATCAAAATTGAAACCTTGACCGATATCAAGGAATTAAAAGCTGCTCTCATCGGTGTCCGGGAAGCTAGCAGTACCATTCCGGTTATCGCCAGCATGAGCTTTGAAGAAGATAAAAAAACGATAACGGGGACTTCCATCCAGGCGTATATCAGCTTGTTAAATGACCTGCCGGTCGATATTATTGGGCTAAACTGCGGCATTAAATCAAAAGAGATGGTGGAAATGGTCAAACACGCTGCTGAATTTTCGATTAAACCACTGTGCGTATCACCCAATGCCGGGAATCCTGGCATGGATCTTTCTTATAGTGAAAAAGCAGATGAATTTGCATTTTACCTGGACGTGATCTCCGATATCGCTGGCGTGGCTATTGTTGGTGGATGCTGCGGGACCACCCCGGAATATGTACAGACTTACTGCAACCAGTTATCCGGAAAACCAGCAGCCCCACCTAAATTAACATGGTCTGACACGCCGGCGGATTTAACTTCTCGAACAGCTCTAGCCTCCTGGCACAATTTTATTAAAATTGGAGAACGCATAAATCCCGCCTCTCGGGAAGATTTTCAAGAAGAATTGAACCAGAAGAATTATTCCCGAATCTATGATGAGGCTTTTGCTCAAATAAGTGAGGGGAGTGAAATCATCGATTTAAACCTGGGGGTGGAAAAATATTTTAGCCCAGAAGATGTGGAAGAAATAATAGACGGATTAGATGCCATGGGAACCAACCCTTTATCTTTGGATCTGCAATCTTATAGTCTCTTAGAAAGAGCCATGAAAATTTACCCGGGACGCCCCCTGATCAATTCGTCCACCTGCGACCCTGAAAAAATAGAACAGCTTGCGGGGCTGATGAAAAAATATGGCGGTGTGCTTGTGGTCCTAGCAATGAAAGGAACACCTAAAGCATCAGCAGAAGAACGGTTAGAAGAGTTGAAAAAAGGGTTAGATAATCTTCAAAAACTTGGGATTTCCAGGAGCCGATTAGTAATAGATCCTTTAGTGCTTCCTATGGGCGGGAAACACAGCCCAGAAATCACACTAAAGCTCATTTCAAAGCTCAATGAAGATTGTAACCTAAAAACCACCATTGGCCTTTCTAACTTGAGCCATGGGCTCCCGGAAAGGTCCTACTTGAATGCTGCCTTTGTTTCCATGGCTGTGCAAAATGGGTTAAACAGCGCCATAATGGATACTGGAGATACAATCGTGGTCAAAGCCGTGCAAAAATCTTTATCGCTTATGGGCAAAGAGTCCGCATGGCAGGAGAGTGGCGTTGATACGGAAAGCGAACTGGTGAAAGCTATTTTAACGGGGAAAACAAACCAGGTGAAAGATCAAATCATGGCCCATCTCAAAGACAGGTCCCCGCTGGAAGTCAGCCAAAAAGTTTTAGGAGAAGCCATGCGTGAAATCGGCGAGCTCTACAATGAAAAAAAGATTTATCTCCCTCAACTCCTATTGGCCGCTGAAACAGTCCAACCAGCTTTTGACTATCTTTCTTCTCAAATGGACCAGGAAGAAAGCACAAGTAAAGGGAAAATTATCCTGGCCACAGTTGAAGGCGACGTTCACGATATTGGAAAAAAAATCGTAGGAACTATCTTGAAAAGCGGGGGGTTTGAAATCCATGATCTGGGAATCAATGTGGCCGCCGAAACCATTGTAGAAGAAATAAAAAAATTAAATCCTGATATATTAGGGCTCTCCGCAATGATGACCAGCACCATTCAGCGTATAGAGGATGTAACGCAATTAATGCAGCAAGAAAGCATAAAAGATGTGAAGGTAATCGCCGGGGGCGCGTCACTTAACCCTCAGCTAGCCAAAGAATTCGGGTGCAATGCCTATGCAAAAGATGCCTACCAGGCACTCAAAAAATGCGAGGACTTGGTCCAAAATTAAAAATGATAAAGACCCCCGGAAAACTCCACTTTTTTCGGGGGTCTCATCCCTGAAGAAATTGCTTCCACTTTCCTCGGAATTTTTCCCAGATGGCGATGGCATATACACCTCACATCAAAAACCGACCGCCTTTATTCAGCCAGCACATCTATAATTTGGAAATTCAGAGTGTCTACCAGGCCCCGGTTGGCAATTCTAAGCTCTGGCAGTACAGGCAAACTAAGCAGCGCCATGGTCATAAAAGGTGAAACTATATCGCACCCAAGCTGCTGCCAAGCCCGGGTTAGCGCATCCACCTCATCCCTAACCGCTTCCACAGGCCTATTAGACATTAGTCCCGCAATCTCCAGGTGAAGTTGAGCCAAAATTTCGCCGTCTTTGACCGCTATCATGCCGCCACCTTGTTTGGCGAGCTCATTGCCGGCCGCGGCCATATCCCCTTCGTTAGCGCCCATGATGAGTAAATTGTGACTGTCATGGGCTACCGTTGAAGCTACTGCCCCAGCTTTGATGCCAAAACCGCTGACAAATCCCAGGCCAAAACTCCCACTTCCGCTGTGTCTCTCCAAGCTGGCCACTTTAAGAATATCCTTTTCCGGATACGCCCTCAATTCGCCTTCAATGACCGGTATTTCATACACCTGGTGTTTCGTCCCCACCTGGGCCTCCATGATTTCCATTACATGAACTTTGGCAGGAGCCCCGTCCTCTAAGTCGCCAGCTGACAAAGAAAATTTTGACGGGGTTAATTTTTCGGGCAAGCGAACGGAGGACACCGCTGTTTCGGGATATTCAAAAGATGGCAGCTCTGCAGTAAGCTTTCCGTCTTCAGCCACCAAACGACCGTCAACCATGACTTTCTTAACATCCACCTGGGCCAAATCCTCAATAAAAAGAATATCGGCATATCTTCCAGGAGCAATGCTGCCCATAAATCTATCTACCTGAAAGCACTGGGCAGGGTTTAAGGTAACCATTTGAATAGCCGTAATCGGGTTGACACCCTCCTGGATGGCCCTTCTCACCACATGGTCCAGATGTCCAACTTCAAGAAGCGTGTGGGGGTGAACGTCATCGGAAACCAGTACCCCATATCGGGTGTCTACGTTTTCTTCAGTAATAGCTTTCACATTCGCTTTAACGTCATGCCAGGCAGAACCTTCCCGCATTTTCGCATACATCCCCAATCTCATCCGTGCTAATGCGTCTTCTTTGCTTGTTCCTTCATGGCAGGACGCAATGCCAGCAGCAGCATAAGCCTGTAACCCTATTTCTATATCAGGAATTGAATAATGACCTGTAATCACCTTTCCACGTAAAAGCGTGGCGGCTAATTCCTGGTGCACATTTTTGTCGCCGTGAATCACACCGGGAAAGTTCATCATTTCGCCCAGACCCACAATTTCTTCCATTTCCATCCCCCTGGCAATTTCATCGGGACCAAAAACAGCTCCCGCATCTTCAAACCCCGGGGCGGAAGGCACACAGGAAGGCATGGTAGCTAGCACTTTAAGTGGCAGCGGATCACCTTCGTCTATCATTAACTGCACACCCCGCATACCCAGAACATTGGCAATCTCGTGGGGATCCATAAAAACAGTGGTGGTGCCCCTAGGCACCACAGCCCTAGAGAATTGGGTCACCGTGACCATGCTGCTTTCTATGTGTACATGTCCGTCCAAAAATCCCGGGGATAAATAATAGCCTTCTGCATCAACAATTTCTGTCTCATTTCCGACCGTATGGGCAGCATCTCCCACCAAAACCACCCGTCCATGTTTGACAGCTATATCTTTGCCCGATTCAATCTCTCCCGTGTGCACGTTAATAATTTTACCATTTTTTAAGACGCAATCAGCAGCAATAAGCCCCATGGCAGCCGCCGATAGGTCTTCAGTTACCGCAGCAAATTTACTCGCTTCTCCGTGTCTTTTCATGACCTTGAACTCCCCTTTCTATTTGATGATGGAGTTGATAAATATTAACTGCCTTACAAGACAAGCTATACTTCTTCTTTCGCTGCTTAAACAATTTTTCCTCCTCCAAAACGCTCAAGCATTAAGAGACAAAAGTTTTCCCAAAGATTTTTTTGACTTGACTGTAAAGGTGATTTGACATAGTATGAGACCATAGTTCAAACTATGTAGGCAATTTTTAAGTGAGCAAGATTTGCAAAGAGCATTTTATTTCCTGTTACTTGAAATGGGTGAATCCAATGCTGCCATTAAAAGATAACATCCGATCTAAAAGTTTTCCCATTGTGACCATTGGTTTGATTGTGATTAATGTGGCCATTTTTTTCTACCAGGTTATGCTGCCTCCCGAGTTATCCAGGGCGCTGGTTTCAGGGTTTGGGTTTATTCCAAGACGTCTGGTAGAAATGGAACTTTCTTTTATCCCTCTTCCTTTTTATCCCCTGGTGACCTTTTTTACCTCCGCGTTTTTTCATGGTAATTTCATCCATCTAGCGGGCAACATGTTATATCTCTGGGTGTTTGGAGATAATGTAGAAGACAAACTCGGCAGCGGTAAGTTCATACTTTTTTACCTGGTGGCAGCTGCTGGTGGCAGTATGGGGCACTTGTTAAGCAACCCTGTTTCCCTTCAGCCTGCAATAGGAGCCAGTGGGGCAGTTGCAGGAATACTGGGCGCTTATCTGATATTTTTTCCGCATGCCCGTGTATTGACGTTAGTTCCCATCGGCATCATCATTACTTTTATCCATATACCTGCTGTGATCTTCCTAGGTGTTTGGATTTTGCTGCAGTTTCTAAATGCTGGGCTTCAGGACCCCGATACAGCGGTTTCTGTAGCCTGGTGGGCGCATATCAGTGGCTTTTTCCTAGGCGTTCTTTATGCCATTACCAAAAGGGTGAAATGATTACCGGTCTAGTCAGTACGATTCACGTACGGCGATTATTGGTTGGAAAGCAATTCATACAAATATTGATATAAATTGAGGCAGAATGAATAAGGATAAAATGAGCAGGATTAGACTGGGTAGAGTGGTAGAGCCGATGGAATATATTACAATGGGATATATTACTATTTGCCAATA
>CAZARY010000036.1:0-14278 GCA_964487675.1 uncultured Clostridia bacterium
TTCAGAGTGAGATTGAAATTTTTTTGCTATCAACAACAGAATATAACAGCGCCTATTAGAAAAGCAAAACCAGGGGGTTGTGAGATGATTGTTAGTAAGGACAACAATCAAGTCAAACTGTTTCGAAAATTGGCAAAGAAAAAATGGCGCTATCAAGAAAACTTAGTGCCACTGGAAGGGTATAGGTTAATAAAAGAAGCTTATAAAAGTGGTGCTGAATTGAAATTCATATTATTTAACAGTCGATTAATAAAGAATCAAGACATATTTGATTTATTAAAAATTTTAGAGCACATGGGGATCCCAATCCACGAAGTTAAGGAAGAGATATTAAGAGAAGTTGCTTTTACAGAGACACCTCAAGGGATATTAGGAGCAGCAAAGTTTCATATTTTAGAGATTGATACACTTTTCAGGTCGCAAAAAAAACTTTTAATCGTATTTGGCGTCCAAGATCCTGGCAATCTGGGAACTTTAATGCGAAGCGCTGAGGCCTTTAGCTGGGATGCTCTGATATGTTTGAAGGGGACTGTGGACCCCAGCAATGATAAAGCGATTAGAAGTTCTATGGGGTCTTTTTTTAATTTAAAGATATCAGTAGACGCGGCAGTCCCAAACTTAATAGATAAGGCCAGGCAATATGGCTGCTTTATCGTGGCTGGAGATGGCCGGGCCACCTTATCTGTAGAGGAAATAAGACTAAATAGCACGCCTATTGCGCTTTTATCAGGAAACGAAGCCAGGGGCATAACAGAGTTTCCCTTCCACCTTTGTTCAAGGGGAATGTTTAAAAAAGTAGCCATTCCCATGTCAGCTCGCACAGATTCCTTAAATGTGGCTGTCGCTTCTTCAATACTCATGTATGAGTTATCGAAAAAAATTCATAATACTGGATAAACTTGTTTCGCCCCTTGCAGTGTGGTATAATTTAAGCAAATCCAGGGAAGGGTGGGGTCCCAGAATGATTGATGCATACTTCTTCTGGAAACTATTTGAACTAACGGGATCCATTACGGCCTACTTAACTTACCGAGAATTAGCCCTACAAGTAAAGTCTAGAGACAGCCATTTTGTGTAGACGGTATGAAGGCGGGGGGATATTGGAAAGGTTAAATGTCCTGATTTAATAAGTTTTATCGGCATGACTAGGGTAGGTAGATATGAGTGAGAGGGGATTTCAGATTCGCCCTGGTTGTTCAGCAACCAGGGCGGATAATTTATAGTTTATAACAATATAAAAAAGTGAAATAGCGATGAAGGAGAAAGTAAACTGGACAAGGTGATACAGGGAAAATGGCCGAGACTGAAAGCCATTTTTAAGCCTTACCGGTTGAAGTTCGCTCTGGAGCTGGTCGGCTGAGTTTTAGATAGGTCGGGTCGGACTAAACCGTTATCTTAAAGAGTGGGTAGCCTGCCAATTTGGGTGGTACCGCGGAAGCACGAGCTTTCGTCCTAACCGGGATGAAAGCTTTATTTTTTAGTAGCCAATTAATTGCTGAGGAGGGATAAGATTGAAAGAGGAGCTAAAACAGGTAGAAAATGAGGCATTTTCAGAAATCAAAGCCGCCCAGTCGCTGGATGATTTAAATCAAACCAGGATTAAATTTTTAGGAAAAAAAGGTGCATTAACGAAAATATTACGAGGCATGGGCCAACTTTCTGAAGAGGAAAAGCCGGTCATAGGGAAACTGGCCAATGAAATTAGAGACAAGATAGAAACTGAATTGGCCAATCGAGAGAAAGAGCTCAAACATGAAGAACATAGGAAACGGTTGGAGGAAGAAAAAATTGATGTAACTTTACCGGGTAAACAGGTTCATCGAGGCGCGGTTCATCCAATTCAAAAGGTTTTAGATGAAGTACATGAAATATTTCTGGGGATGGGCTATAATTTGGCTGAAGGTCCTGAGATTGAAACTGATTATTATAATTTTGAAGCCTTGAATATTCCAAAAGATCACCCTGCAAGAGAGATGCAAGATTCTCTTTACATTACGGAAGAAATTTTACTCCGAACCCACACTTCGCCTGTACAGGTAAGAGTAATGGAAGAGCTTGTACCTCAAATTCCTATTAAGATTATTTGTACCGGTAAAGTATACCGAAAAGATGATGATGCCACACACTCTCCCATGTTTCATCAAATTGAAGGCTTGGTTGTGGATGAGTTCATCACCTTAGGAGACCTGAAAGGCACACTTTTAAACTTTGCCAGAGAAATGTATGGACCTGAAAAAGAAATACGGCTTCGTCCTAGTTATTTTCCTTTTACCGAACCGAGTGCGGAAGTAGACATTTCATGTGTTATCTGTGGCGGAGAAGGCTGCCGAGTTTGTAAATACAGTGGTTGGTTAGAAATTTTAGGTGCAGGTATGGTTCATCCTAGAGTGTTTGAAATGTCTGGATATGATCCGGATAAAATCACAGGTTTTGCTTTTGGTATGGGTGTAGAAAGAATTACCATGCTTAAGTATGGATTCCATGATTTAAGAATATTTTTTGATAACGATAAACGAATGATTGGACAATTTAGCTAACAGCGTTGATTTTTATCAAGTGCCATCTAACATAAACTAGATTGGTAAAAGGGGGTTTAACTCAATGAAAGTTTCGTATAATTGGTTGAATGAATACATCGATATTCCAGTATCTGCAAAAGAGCTTGCTGAAAAACTGACAAATGGAGGGGTGGAAGTAGAAAAATTAGAAACTGCAAATCCTGGTGTGGATAGTGTGATTGTGGGACAGGTTGTTTCTGTAAAACTGCACCCTCAAGCGGATAATTTAAAGCTAGCTAATGTGGACATTGGAGAAGATAATCATTTAGAAATTGTTTGCGGTGCCCCTAATGTAAAAGCGGGGCAAAAAATTCCGGTGGCATTGCCGAACACGAAACTGCCAAATGGCACTAATGTAAAAGAAACGGTAATCAAGGAAAAGAATTCCGAAGGGATGATATGTTCTTGTGAAGAATTAAACCTCTTGGCCCCACAAGAAGATGAGGGGATATTTGTACTTGGCCATGATGCTCCCATAGGCCAATCTATATCTGATTATTTAGGACTAAATGATACAATATTAGAATTTGATCTCACTCCGAACAGAGGGGATTGCTTAAATATGTTGGGTGTGGCCCGAGAAGTGTCTGCTTTATACGATCTGCCTTTTGTTGAACCTGAGGTTAAGGATTACCGGCAGGGCAAAAATTTACCAAATGTTCATATAAAAATCGAAGACTCCGAGCAGTGTAATAGATATATCGGAACGCTTATAGAGGAGGTTGAGATCGGTACTTCCCCGATCTGGCTTCAACAACGGCTGCGTGCATATGGCGTTAGGCCTATAAACAATTTTGTTGATATCACCAACTATGTCATGCTTGAATACGGTCAACCGCTCCACGCCTTTGATTTCGATCTAATTGAAGGGGAACAAATCATCGTCAGACAAGCATATGATGGAGAAGAGATTAAAACGTTAGATGAAAGAACGCATAACCTGTCACAACAGGATTTGATTATCGCGGATCAGGCTAAACCCATAGCAATTGCAGGGGTAATGGGAGGATATAATACTGAAGTGCATAGTAAAACGAAAAGGATTTTACTGGAAGCCGCTGCATTTAATAACATCAGCGTTCGCAGGACTGCTAATCGCTATAACCTTCGTTCTGAAGCCTCTTTAAGATTCGAAAAAGGTGTTGATCCTAACAATGCCCAGTCGGCAACTTTTAGAGCTTTGGAGTTAATCGAGGCATTAGGGGTGGGGAAGGTAGTATTTGGAACTGCGGATGCCTATCCAAAGCCACAACGAGAAAAACAAATTGAACTTCGTCCAAAAAGGGTGCGGCAGCTTACCGGTCTGGAAGTCAAGGAGGAGGATATGAATGACATTTTCCGGCGTTTGGGATTTTGTGTGGAAAAATTAGATCAAAGCAAAGCCCAGGATGCTTCTTTAATGGTACACGTACCAACAAGACGGCCTGATATAGCAATTGAAGTGGATTTGATAGAAGAAGTAGCAAGGCTGTTCGGGTACAATAATATCCCTACAACAATGCCAAATATTGATGTTACGCAAGGAAGAAGAACGCACAGCCAACAAATCATTGAAATAGCCAGGGAAACCATGCTGTCCTCCGGGTTTTCAGAAATAATTTCATACACGTTCATTAACCCGGATGACTTTGATAGGGTCAACTTATCTTCAGAGGATCCACTGCGACAAGTGGTTCCCTTGGCCAACCCCATGACCAGAGAAAGAAGTGTTATGAGGACGATTATGTACCCCTCCTTTTTAAAGGTTTTAGAACATAATTCAAATCAGGGGGAAAGGGATTTACAAATCTTTGAAACGGGTAAAGTGTATTACCCCCAAAAACTACCGCTAACAAATTTACCTGTGGAAAAATTCAAATTGATTTTTGGCGGTATGGGCAACATAAAGAAGAAATCCTGGCTAGAAAAACCAGAAAAAATAGACTTTTTTTACGTCAAAGGGGCTTTTCAACTTCTATTACAACGGCTGAATATTTCTTTGAATCGCGTGGAGTTTAAAAATGAAGATCATCCATCATTTCATCCCACTCGAACAGCGGGTGTTTACCTGGATAATAATAAGATTGGTTTTATGGGAGATATTGATCCGGATATAACCTCCAATGAATATGAGTTGCCGGAAAGGGTTACCCTGGGAGAGGTTGATTTAGAGGAACTCATCCAAGCCGCAGCTCTGGATGAACAGTACGTCCCATTACCACGCTTCCCTGCGCTAAATAGAGATCTCGCCTTCATTGTACCTGAAGAAATTCCAGAATCACAAATTTACCAAGGTATCGCCAATATTGGAGAAGATTTAATCGAAGATATTCGCTTATTTGATTTATACCAGGGTGGGAACATTCCTGAAGGAAAGAAAAGTTTAGCTTATACAATCAAATTTAGGGATCCGCAAAGTACCTTGACAGACGAAAGGGTGGATCAGCTTTGCAAAAAAATAGAATCCCACTTAAAAGAGAAGTTTGGCGCTGAGTGGAGAACGTTTTAACCGGATGTTTTTGGGCAGGATTTCCATACCCCACAGGAGAATTTATCAATAAAGGAGGGGTGCCTGGTTATGTCTCTAAACAAACAAGACAATCAGCTGGTACGAAAACAGGTGAAAATTTGTGGGGAAGAATATACTTTGAAGAGTAAATGCAGCCCTGAGTACATGGAAAGAGTAGCCCAATTGGTGGACGATACGATGAAAAAAGTGTCTCAGAACAAACCTAGATTGAGTTTGCATCAAACTGCAGTTCTTGCTGCCTTGAACTTGGCAGACGAATACTTAAAACTGGAGGTTGAATATGCTAACCTGATGGAGATGCTTGAAGAAACCCAAACAGAAAAAGGTGGAGAAAAGTGACGAATAATGAAGTGTCAATGGTTTTAAAAGAGATATCAGAGCTTTTAGAATTGAAAAGTGAAAATTACTTCCGTATCCGGGCATATAGGCAGGCTGCAAGACAAATAGATCATTTAGAAGAAGACTTGACCAGAATGGTACAAAAAAATCGACTCAAAGAAATACCAGGCATTGGTGAAGGCATTGCGAAAGAAATTGAGTCACTGGTTAGGATAGGGAAATCTGACGCGCTGGAGCAGACCCGAAGTGAAGTACCAACAGGATTGCGAAGGATTCTGGGGGTGCCTGGCATAGGTGCGAAATCAGCCCAAAAAATTTATCAGAATTTAGGCGTTTCTGATTTAGCCCATTTGAAGGAAGCTTGTGAAACGGGGCGAATCCAACAAATTCCAGGCTTTGGTGAGAAATTCCAGCAAAAAATACTCAAAAGCATTGAAAAAATAGAGAGTACTGTTTCCAACACGCTTTTGGGTGTGGGGTTACCTGTGGGACAAAGGCTTACCAAGGAAATCGAACATTTTCCTGAAGTGGACAAAGTAGAGATCACTGGCAGCGTGAGAAGAAAAAAAGAGATGGTTCAAGATATAGATATTTTAGTGGCTACAGATTTTCCTAAAAAGGTGATGGAAAAAATTATTGACTTGCCTATAGTCTATCAGATCTTGCAGGAAAAAAGTGATTCTTTAATGGTCTTAAATACTGTGGGCATAAAAGTGGATTTTAGATTTGTTGGAAAAGAACACTTTATTACCAGTTTACTCTATTCTACAGGGGATGATCATCACATAGAGAAGTTAAGAAACCTTTTTCAAGTTCAAGGCGTAACCATGGCGGGAAATGGAGTCTTTGATAAAAACAATCAGCTGATTGACATTTCCAGTGAAATTGAAATTTATGAAAAAATTGGCTTGCAGTACATTCCTCCTGAGCTGAGAGAGGATAAAGGAGAATTGGAAGCAGCAAAAACGCATCAAATCCCTCCCCTTGTAGAGAGGAGAAATTTGAGAGGAGATCTACATGTACACAGTTGTTGGAGTGATGGAAGGGGTACGATTAAAGAAATGGGGGAAGCAGCAGCTAAAGAGGGTCATGAATATCTTGCCATTACGGATCACTCTCAATCTCTTAAAATAGCCAGGGGCTTGACGGAGGACGACGTCAAGAAACAAATAAAGGAGATAAGCAAAGTAGACAGTGAACTAGAGTCTATTCAATTGTTTTCGGGAATAGAGGTGGATATCTTAAAAAACGGTGAACTGGACCTTTCAGATGAGATTTTATCCCAGTTAGATTTTGTGGTCGCCTCTGTTCACCAGTGGCTAGATCAATCTGCCTATGACATGACTCAAAGGATTTGTAAAGCCATGGAAAATCCACTGGTCCATGCAGTGGCTCATCCTACAGGTAGGATACTTGGGCAGCGCCCGGAAAATGAACTGCATTTGGATGCTATTTTTCAAAAAGCATTTAACACAGGAACTGCATTAGAAATAAATGCTACAATTGATCGGCTTGATTTACCTGAAAAATACATCAATGCTGCTCATAGGCGGGGTGTAGAGTTTTTAATTAATTCCGATGCACATGGGACCTATGCTCTTTCCGATTTGAGGTTTGGTGTGTATGTGGCCAGGCGAGCTTGGCTACCGCCCCAGAAAATTGTGAACACAAAAAGCCTAGAAGAATTTAAGGAATGGCTGAAAAATTGAATTTACACCCAAGACATACGAATAATTCATGAAAGCTAGTTGTGTTTAAGGAGGCGAAAGAGTTTGACACAACCTTTTTTTCAAGAAATTTTAGAACTGCCCAAGATCATAGAAAAATTAAAACAAGAAACCATTTCAAATATGGCAAAAGAAATTTGTGATTCCATTTCTCCCAGCGCTGAATTTAACGAAGTAAAAAGTTGGTTGGAGGAAACCAGTGAGGCCAAGGAACTCTTAGATGAGAAAGAAATTAGCTTAAGGGGATTAAAAGATATTCGTTCGCAGCTAAAATTGGCTTGGAAAGATGGTATGCTTCAAGGGGAAGAGCTTTTTAGTATTGCTGAAGTTATCAATGTTGCCGATGAAATGCGGCAAATGGTACAAGAAAACCAAGAAATAAAGGAAAAATATCCTAAAATTGTAAAATTAATAAAAGGATTGCCCGGCTTGAGCGGGGTGAAAAAGGAAATCTATGACAAAATTGAAAATAATGGGGTCATTAAAGATGCTGCCAGCAGCCAATTAAAGAGCATAAGGCAAAAGATTAAAACGCACAAAGCTCAGGTAAAACAGTCTCTTAATAAAACACTACAACGGGGAGAAAAGTACCTGCAGGAACAATTGGTTACTCTGAGAAATGACCGGTATGTTATCCCTGTGCGAGCTGAGTCTAAAGAGATGATACCAGGTGTCATCCATGACCAATCATCAAGTGGCATGACGGTATATATTGAACCCAAAGAGGTTGTAGAATTAAACAATAAACTTCAGCAATTACAAAGGGATGAAAAGCAAGAAATTGAAAGAATACTACGCTTTTTATCTGGGCTCATTAAAGAAAACCACGACTACATTCAAGATCTACTGCAAATACTGGTAGAACTGGATTTTGTTGTAGCGAAAGGGTATTTAGCACGAAAGATGAAGGGAAGAGAACCTGAGCTAAATCGGGAAAAACAGATTCGCATTGTCCAAGGAACACACCCTTTATTGGGAGAAGGGGCAGTTCCTGTTGATGTGAGCCTTGGAGAAACCTTTACAACCATGGTGATAACAGGCCCTAACACTGGTGGTAAAACGGTTACCTTGAAAATGGTAGGACTATTCACCCTTATGACCCAGGTTGGCCTTCATATTCCAGTAGAGCGTGGAACGGAAATGGGAATTTTTGAAAAGGTCTTTGCGGATATTGGAGATGAACAGGATATTGAACAATCGTTAAGCACTTTTAGCTCTCACATGACCAAAATTGTTAAAATTGTTGAGCAAGTAAACCAGAATTCTTTAGTGCTATTGGATGAAATTGGTGCCGGTACGGATCCCACAGAAGGTTCTGCTTTAGCTATGGGGCTGCTGGATTATTTTCATGAAATGAATGCACGGACAATTGCTACAACTCATTTTAGCCAATTAAAAAATTATGCGCACGCTAGAAAAAACGTTGAAAATGCCTCGGTGGAATTTGATGAAAAAACCCTACAGCCCACATATAAGCTTCGTATTGGAATTCCGGGAAAAAGCAATGCGTTTATCATATCAAGGCGCTTGGGTTTAAAAGAAGAAATTATTCATCGAGCAAAAAGCTTTCTTGCTGAGGAAGAAATCGAGGTAGAAAATCTTATTTCTTCTTTGTCTAAAAAAGAAAAGGCGACACAAGCGCTTAAAGAGGATCTGGAAAAGGAAAAGATAAAACTGGATGAGGAAAAGCATACATTAAAAGAAGAACGTGAAACGTTAAAACAAAAACGCTCTGAAGTTTTGAAAAAAGCGCATAAACAAGCTGAAGAGATTATTTCAGCTGCCAGGCGGGATGCGGAAGAAAGTTTGAAAGAAGCTAGAAAACTTGCCGAACAAAAAAGTCAGAGAGAAATGGCAGAAATCAGCAGCAAAGTTAGGCAAAGGTTAGACAGTAGATATGAAGCAATTCAAGATGCGCTAAATCAAAATCAGCAGGAACAATTTTCTGTGCCCAAAATGTCACCCGAAGAAATGAAGCCTGGAACGGAAGTTTGGGTGAAGAGTATTAATAAAAATGGGACCATTCAAAATATAGATTGGGAAAAAGAGGAAGCAGAAGTGCAAGTAGGAATTATGAAAGTTACTGTTTCTTTTGATGATGTATACAAATTACTGTCTGAGGTAAAAAGTGAGGGCTCTAATCAAAGCAGCAGAGCGACAAGTGCAAAAGTGCTTGCGAATAAAAAAGAGGCTATTTCCACAGAAATAGATGTGCGAGGGGAAACGGTAGAAGAGGCCACTTCCAGGGTGGAAAAGTACCTTGACGATGCTGCGGTGTCGGGATTAAAACAAATAAACATTATTCATGGAAAAGGAACAGGAAGTTTAAGAAAAGGGATCCAATTTCATCTAGAAGGCCATCCTTTAGTGCATAAATATCGAATAGGTAATCGTAATGAAGGCGGCGAAGGAGTTACCGTAGTAGAATTATCCCCGGCCCAAGAATAGGTCGGGGACCGGGGATATTCATGTGCAACTTTTTTGTGTATTTTATATTTGCACATGTGTTAAGAACTAATTGTTATTTGGTTTTTCATTTCCCACACCATTGTGATTAGAATTATTCGAAGTATTGTTTTGATGATTCCTATCCTCATTCTCTTTATCATTTTCCTTGTCTTCTTGAGAAGATGAACCGGAATTTTCCTTGTCTTCCTTGTCATCCTCATCTTTTTCGTTCTTTTCTTCTTTTTGATCCTCACTGGTTTCATCATCTGGATCTTTCTCGTCTTCATCGTCTAACATATCTTCTTTAGAAACAGTCACAGCAAGTCTCCATCCTAACCGGATTATATCGCCTTCTTTATTTACTGCATTCATATAATAAAGATATGTGGCTCCTGGTGTGATGTCTCGATCTACGTAATTGTCATTTTGGAAGGTCCCTAATAAGGTGAATGCCCCTTCTTCGGCTCCCCTTCTGTATAAATTATACTTCACCTCAGGCTCTTCAAGTTTATTCCAGCTCAAGGTGATATAGCTCTCATCTTCAGCTATTTCTGCAGAAATTCCTTTATCCACAAGCTCATAGCCTTCATCATGATAGTCACAAATATCTTCAGGGTCAGGGGCCATTAAAGCCACATCTGCGGGAGCCCTGCCAGCCCCGTGTGTCCAGCGATTGTCAGTGGTGATGTAAGGCCGCCTTTCTAGCATGACCCTGGTTTCAAAACTATATTCCGGGCAAAAGTCAGAAATTAGCTTGCCACTCTCAACGCAGACTTCGACTTCAACAAATGCTTCACAGGTAGTTGAAGGCACCATATGTTGTTTAAAATAATCGGACGTAATATATGCCTCTGGAGTCAATTCACTGGGTCTTAACCCAGATTTACTGCTAATAGCAATTGGGCCAGTAATACCAGGTGGCCGATTAAAATTTTTGACTTCGGTACCTTCCAGGGCATGTCCCAATATTCTGTTGACAAAATTTGTCGTATACTGCCAGTGGCCGGGGATGGTATTGCCTGTTCCTTCATCTCTATCATATCCCATCCAAACTGTTAATACATAATCCGGTGTATAAGCTGCCAACCATCCATCTCTTTCGCTTTGCGAGGTACCTGTTTTCGCTGCAACCGGTCTTCCCAGATTTATTCTGCTTGCGGTGCCCCATTCGGCAACGTCTTTTAACATGTCGGACACCAGCCAAGCGGTTTCTTCGCTTACAACAGATTCAGTTGAAGTAGGGGACTGATAAAGCATTTCACCGTTCCTATCTTCAATATATTTTATAGCGGAAGGATTTACTTTGATCCCTTTATTAGCCAGAGTCCCATAAGCACCAGCCATCTCAACGGGTTTCACACCGTGTTCCCACCCGCCAATTGCAGCAGAGGGGTTCACCTTGTCGCCCTGGGTCATGGTGGTGATGCCAAAATTTTCAGTGTAAGCAGCGGCTTTGTCAGTTCCCAAAACATTAGTATAAACCTGTACAGCCGGCACATTGTATGATCGGACCAGCGCTTCTCTAGCTGTTATAAGCCCTGCAAAAGAACGTCCAAAATTTTCGGGCGTATAGCCTTGACCGCTGCCAGATAGACTGAATACCGTTGGCGCATCATCTATTACAGAACCTGGAGAGATCAAATTTTCTTCAATAGCGGGAGCATAGATACTTATGGGTTTCATTGCTGAACCCGGCTGCCTTCTGCTTACCACCCGGTTTAACATGTTATGAACGCCGTAATCTCTTCCACCAACAAGGGCTCTGATTCCACCTGTGTTAGGATCTAGAAGTACAGCCGCTGCCTGAGGCTGTGTTACACCAGCTTGATCTGCTGTTGTAACTGGAAAATTTTCTGGATTGTTGATGACGGATTCCGTATGGCGCTGCATATCCTGATCCAGGTAGGTGTGAATTTTCAAGCCGCCATGATATATTAAATTTTCAGCAAAACTTCTTGCTTCTTCCGCGGATGTTTCTCCTGTCATAGCAGCTAAAATTGGCACTAATTCTTCGTAGATCACATAATCAATATAGTGAGGGAAAGGGTAGTGCCTTTCTGGTAGCTCAGCCAATAAAATTTCAACATCTGTATTTTTTGCTGTCTCATATTCAGTTTCGTTAATAAAACCCTGCTCTCTCATAGCATTTAAAACTGTTAGCTGCCTGTTTTTAGCTTCCAACGGATTATTATAGGGCGATAAACGGCTGGGGTGACGGATGACGCCTGCCAAAAGGGCGCTTTCAGCTATGGTTAAATCCTTGACATGCTTATCAAAATACACTTGACTACCGGCTTGAATGCCATATGCATTGTGATTAAAATAAACCGCATTATTTAAATATAATTCCAGTATTTCATCTTTAGTGAAGGCTCGTTCTACTTGTATAGATAGCCACAACTCTTGAATTTTTCTTTCCAATTGTTGACGAGGGGATAAAAAAGCATTTTTTACGAGCTGCTGCGTAATAGTGCTACCCCCTTGTGAGCCGCGAAAGGGATTGCCAGTCTCTCGAAAATTGTTTGAAGCAGCTCTCATTATACCCCTAAAATCAAACCCCATATGATTGTAAAAATTCACGTCTTCAATCGCAATAAAAGATTGTTTCACATGTAAAGGAATTTCTTCTATACCGACTTCTTCACGATATTGTTCTCGATCCAGCCGTACCACCAAATTTCCTTTATCATCTTTGATTTCGGATGGGAGTGGTGAACGCAGTTGTTCAATACTGAATTCTGGTGTGCCATGAAGACCAGCTACAACCATTCCGAAAGCGACGCCCCCGGCTAGCAAAAATGAAAAAATGAGGACTAAAACTAGAATCCTGGTAATGCCTTTAATCTTTTGTTTGTTTAGGGTAATCTTATTCTTCTTACCGGTTGACTCTTTCTTTTGGGGTGGATTATTTTTTGTCAAAAAAACCCCCTCCTAACGATTAAAATAAAAACGCTTTAAGCTCTATAATTATACCACAAAAATATGCAAAAAAGGATACGATTACGTGAGCGACTCAAAGTTTTTTGTGATACTTTTTTAATATCTAAGCAAAACAGGCACAATTGAGCAAATAAAAAGGTGTGTATGTTTTGCTAAAAGGTAACAGCTGTGGTAAAATCAAAAGAAATTTCAATTGCATGCAGTATACATATCTTGATTTTTGCTGTAATTATTTTATCGGGTCACAAACTTTTCATGTTTGATTATTATATAATACTTCTATGAGTATCATCCTTTAAAATTTACGATCATAAGGAGGAATTGGCTTTGGCAACGCAGGACTATGATTTAGACCGTCAAATGGAAATTTTTTTGCATGGAACAGAAGAAATTATTTCAAAAGATGAACTCAAGCAAAAACTGGCTTACTCTATCGACCAAAATGTGCCGTTAGAGCTTAAGCTGGGCTTAGACCCATCGGCTCCAGATATTCATTTAGGGCACACCGTGGTTTTAAGAAAACTGAAACAACTTCAAGAGCTAGGCCACAAAGTCACTATTATAATTGGCGATTTTACGGGGAAAATCGGAGATCCCACTGGCAGAAGTGAAACCAGGAAACAACTATCTGATGAAGAAATTTTAGCCAATGCAGAAACCTATAAGGAGCAGATATTTAAAATACTTCATGCAGAACAAACCAAGTTGGTATTCAATTCAGAGTGGCTATCAAAATTAAAATTTGAAGACATAATTAAATTATCAGCGGGTGTCACCGTTGCCAGAATGTTAGAAAGGGAAGATTTTAATTGGCGGTATAAATCGAATAGATCCATAAGCCTACATGAATTTTTTTACCCAATCATGCAAGGCTATGATTCAGTTCACTTAAAATCGGATATTGAGTTTGGTGCAACGGAACAGAAGTTCAATTTGCTGATGGGAAGAGATTTACAAAGAGAACACGGGCAGTCTCCACAAATTGCTTTAATGATGCCAATATTAATAGGATTAGATGGAGACAAAAAGATGAGCAAAAGCCTGGGAAATTATATTGGCATTGAAGAAAAGCCTTATGATATGTATGGTAAAACGATGTCTATTCCAGATACACTTATTTTAAATTATTTTACATTGGTCACGGATTATTTGCCTGAAGATGTAGAACAGGTGAAATCTGAACTTGAACAAGGGGGCAACCCAAGAGATGTAAAAATGAAACTCGCAAGAGAAATCGTAATGCTCTACCATGGAGAGAAAGAAGCAATAAATGCGGAAAATGAGTTTAAAAAAGTATTTCAGCGTAAAGAAAAGCCTGATGAAATTCCTGAATACCTTATTTCTGCTTTAATTGATGAAAAAAGTGACGGTAATCAGATTAATATTGTGCAATTACTAACAAATTGTAAGCTGGTCCATAGCAATAGCGAAGGAAGAAGGATGATCCAACAAGGCGCTGTAAAAATTGATGGTGAAAAAATCACCGATAAAAATAAAGTCATCCAGCTAAATCCAGGGATGGTTATCCAAGTGGGGAAAAGGAAATTTGCCAAGTTAAATGAATCTTAAATCTAAGATAAGGTAAAAAAACAAATCTGAAAGACAAAAGCCTGAAAGATAAAAGCACAAAGCAAAAAACAAAACCCCAAAAACCTAAAGCAACCAAAAACAAAAAAACAAATTTCACCTCTCCCCTTGACGTGGTAGGGTTAAGATGATACTATAATAAAGCCGCTGGGGAGACCGGCGGAAGTGAA
>CAZARY010000037.1:0-13921 GCA_964487675.1 uncultured Clostridia bacterium
CTTCCTTCTCTGCAAAGGACGATGCCGGCAGGACCACATCAGCCTTTTGTGCTGTTTCTGACATAAACAAGTCCTGCACTACCAAGAAATCTAAACTGTCTAAGGCTTCCTCAATATGCCCAATATTTGCATCGGTAACCATTGGGTTTTCACCCATCACATACATAGCCCGAATGTCTTCGCCAGCGACTTTCATCATTTCCGTCACCGCTAAGCCAGGTTTTTCATTTAAGGCTACATTCCAGGCCTGAGCAAATTTCTTTCGGGCAAATTCATCCGTTACCTTCTGATAGGCAGTAAAGACATTGGGCAAACCTCCCAGATCACATGCCCCTTGAACATTATTTTGTCCTCTTAAAGGGTTCACCCCGGTACTTTCTTTACCAACTTTACCGGTCAACATAGCCAGGTTTGCTACAGATGATACTCCATCGCTGCCTGTAGAATGCTGCGTAATGCCCATGGTATATAAAATTGAAGCTTTCTCTTTTTCACCATATATGAGGGCGGCTCGCTTTATTTTATCCCCGGGCACACCCGTAATGCTTGATACATAATCCAAATCATATTGTTGAACAAGTTCTCTTAAATCTTCTGCGCCTTCAGTATAGGTTTTAACAAAGTCTTCATCTTCCAGGCCGTGATCCAGAATGATTTTCATAATCCCATTCAACAATGCCACATTTGTCCCAGGTTTGGGCTGCAGCCACAAATCAGCCTTTTCAGCCATTCCGGTTTTTCGGGGGTCTATAACCACTAAATTAGCACCTTTATGCAAAGCTTTGACCACTTTCTGGGCAATTATTGGGTGAGCTTCTGTCGTATTGGTGCCTATAGCCAATATAGTCTCGGTATTTTCAATTTCACCGATGCTGTTTGTCATAGCGCCACTACCAAATTGAGCGGCCAAACTGGCCACGGTAGGCGAGTGTCAAAGGCGAGCACAGTGATCTATATTATTGGTTCCTATGACCCCTCGAGCCAGTTTTTGATATAAGTAATTATCTTCGTTCGTGCACTTGGCAGAAGCAAGGAAACCAATGGCATCGGGACCATAAGTATCTTTAGCCTTTTTAAGTCCTGCTTCCACTAGATCTAAAGCTTCTTCCCAGCTAACTTCCACAAATTCACCCTTTTTTTTGATCAAAGGTTGGGTCAGCCTTTCCTGACTATGAATAAAGTCCACCCCAAATCGTCCTTTGACACAAAGATAACCTTGATTGACGTCTCCTTCCGGATCCGGGGTCACACTCTTGACCTTTCCATCTTTTACGTTTAAATAATAGCTGCAGCCCACGCCACAATAAATACACGTGGTGTTTATTTTTTCAAATTCATAATCCCGTCCCATCCCTTTATAAGGCTTTTCTATTAATGCACCTACCGGGCATACGGTTATGCAATTACCGCAATCTACGCAGGGGGAATCCTTTAAACCATAGTCATAAAATGTGGCCACCTTGGTATCAAAGCCACGGTTCATAAAGTCAATGGCATGACTTCCCTGTATCTCATGGCAGACCCTGATACATCTTCCACAGAGTATACATTTGTCCAGATCGCGTTCTACAAAGTGGCTGCTTTGATCAAGTTCAAATTCTGCCATCTCTCCTTGAAATCTGGTTTCTGATACACCGTACTCATAACAGTAGTCTTGTAAACGGCATTCACCGTTTGATTCACACGTTAAACAATCATTGGGGTGGTTAGCCCAAAGCAGTTCCAAGATCATTTTGCGGGCAGCCCGGACCCTTTCCGAGTTGGTATGGATTACCATCCCCTCTTTTACGGGCAGCGCACAAGAAGCCGGTAAATTGTCATTCCCTTCCACTTCCACCACGCAAATGCGGCAGGCTCCGGTAGTAGTCAGATCTTCCTGATAACAAAAGGTGGGTATCCGAATCCCTGCTTTTTCACAAGCCTGCAGGACTGTTGCGTCTTGTGAAACTTCAATTTTTTTGCCATCCACAGTTAAGGAAACTGTAGCCATAATACACGCTCCTTTCTAACATCTACTCAAAGTGCCCATTAGATCGGTCAGCCAAGTTCAAAGAGCATTAAATCAAAATGAAGCTTTTTTGGAATCATATATCTGTCCTTGCTTTGCAGTTGTAGCCGAAAATATTTCACCGTTAAAATTTTATGCCAAGATAATGGCTCCCGGACGACAACTTTCTATACAAGCACCGCATTTGGTGCACTTATCTTGATCAATAACGTGAGGTTCCTTTTTTTCACCGCTAATAGCATCCACTGGGCAGACTCTCTTACAAGCGCCGCAGCCAATACATTTTTCAGCGACAATTTGGTAGCGGAGCAAATCGGTGCATACGCCAGCCGGGCAGTGATGGTCTTCTATGTGTGCTTTGTATTCATCTTCAAAATATCGAATCGTACTCAAAACTGGGTTGGGGGCAGATTTACCCAACCCGCAAAGAGATGTGCTGATAATAGAACTTCCAAGTTCTTTTAAAAGCTCTATATCGCCCTCATCGCCTTTTCCTTCGGTAATCTGACTTAGTATTTCCAGCATCCGTTTAGTGCCTTCACGGCAAGGCGTACATTTACCACAGGATTCTAGTTGAGTAAAATTCAAAAAAAACCTGGAAACATCCACCACACAAGTTTCTTCATCCATAACTACTAGACCACCAGACCCCATCATGGCATCCGCTTCTTCCAGGGAATCATAATCGATGGGAAGATCTATTTTTTCATCCGGCAAGCAACCTCCAGAGGGACCACCAATCTGAACCGCTTTAAATTGATTCCCTCCCATTATACCGCCGCCGATTTCGAAAACAATATCGCGAATGGTCACGCCCATTGGAACTTCAACTAACCCTGTGTTATTAACCTTGCCAGTTAAAGCAAATACTTTGGTACCCGCACTAGTTTCCGTTCCTACCCGAGCAAAATCCTGGGCTCCGTGGTTAAAAATGTACGGAACCAACACCAAGGTTTCCACATTGTTCAATGCAGTTGGCTTTTTCCACAGCCCTTTTTCTGTGGATCTGGGTGGCGTGGGTCTGGGCATGCCTCTTTTCCCTTCAATTGAATGCATTAAGGCAGTGCTCTCGCCGCAAACAAATGCCCCGGCACCTTCTTTTATTTTGAGGTCGAAATCAAAGCCAGTGTTTAATATGTTTTCACCCAAAAGACCATAAGATTTTGCTTGCTCAATGGCAGTATAAAGTCGTTTTATAGCTAATGGATATTCTGCCCGCACATATATATAGCCGGTCCGGGCTCCAATGGCATATCCACCTATAATCATCCCTTCTATGACACTATGTGGATCGCCTTCCATAATGCTTCGATCCATATAAGCACCCGGATCTCCTTCATCTCCATTGCATACACTATACTTGGTTGGCTCCGGTTCTGCACGACAAAATTTCCATTTCTTACCCGCCGGAAATCCGGCACCACCTCTTCCTCTAAGCCCAGAATCGATCACTTCCTGAATTACTTGTTCCGGGGAATAATGCGCTAAGATTTCAGCCAATGAACGGTAACCATCCCTAGCTATATATTCGTCTATACTGTTGGGATCTATAAAACCACAATTTCTCAGCGCGATTCTCTTTTGTTTTTTATAAAAATTTAATTCATTATAATAGGGAATCCGTCCACCGCCATCTCGTTTATTTCCATTGTAGCTGCCGTAACTCAAATGTCTTCCCTCCTATCTTCCCTAAAGTAACAGGTACCTGTTCTTATTCTTCTATAGGCTTTCCCAACACCAAATCAGCTACCACACACCCATTCTTCAAATGCTCTTGAATGATTTGAATGACATTGTCCGGCGTCACGTTCCCATAAGATATTCTCTCTTCTCCTTGTTTTTTTATATCCAAAAGCACCTCTTGTTCGCACATACCAATACATCCCGTAGGGTAGATTTTAACCTCTGTTAACCCATGACGCTCCAGTTCTTTTTCCACTGCTTCTTTGACTTCCTTGGCTCCAGCAGCAATACCACAAGTTCCCATTCCAATTATGACTCTATCCTCATTTTCCTGCTCTTGGGGGAGCTCTTTTTTCAGCTTATCTTGGTATGCTTTAAATTCCTCTAAGTTTTTAAATTTGCTCATTTCAACCTCACCACTCATTGTAATTGATATTTTTAAATCACAAAAAAACGCATGCCTCATTTAAATAGAATTCCCAGGTAACATGAATAAAAAATCAGGGGTTAATTGTCCTTGTATTGGTCAAGAATACTGGGAATCATATCCGGCGAAAGCCTTCCATGGGTGTTATCGTTCACCATTAATACGGGCGCCAAGCCACAGCTTCCTATACAAGCAACGGATTCCAGCGTGAAATGCAAATCTTCCGTCGTTTCTCCAGGTGAAATCCCGATTTCCTTACTCACCCTTTTTACAATCTTATCCGCTCCTCTGACATGACAAGCCGTTCCCTGGCAAACCCTTATAATATATTGACCTCGGGGCTTTAGATGAAATTGCGCATAAAAAGTTGCCACACCAAAAACAGTGCTGGTTGGCATCTGAAAAAACGCGGCTACTTTTTTCATCTTATCTTCTGGCAAATAACCATAATACGCTTGTACTTTTTGTAAGGCTGGGATTAGACTTCCGTGCTCTCCCTTGTATTCTTCCAGCAATTGCTCCACCTCAACGCTTTCCTGGTCTTCCCTTCCATTACGAGTGCACTCACAACTACTCATCATAATCCTCCTTTGGTTGAGCTAAGGCATATAGCCGTATAACAATAATCCTAGTTTTCTAAGCCGGAATCCTGATGATCTCTTAATGCAAAACATTCTAAATTGCAACACGACACTTAAATATATTGTAACACAAAGTGTAAATACATAATTCTATCTTATCAGTCAAGTTCCTCCTAGAAGAAATTAGTTTTTTAGAACTGTCCAGGTCTAATTATGCTTTTTGACGAAGCCAGCCTTGTCCCAACTTGGCCAATGAAAAAATCGCACCTCTATAGCCAAAATAACTGCACCATGAAACGGCTGCAATAGTCCCTAATCTCCCGCCAATACCAGCAAAGAACCCATCAGCGGCAATAAAAATCATCCCGCATAAAAACCCGACAATAAAAATTTCTTGCTGTGTGGAAATTCTTTGATAAGAAACCATACCTGCATATGAGGCCGCAGCAATCGCTGCTACTTCCACCCGTCCTAATATCCCAGGGAAAATGTATTCAATTATTCCTGCAGTCAACACAACCAAGGCAGAGGCCATCACATTGCCTTTGCCTAGATAAACGCTCAGATAAAAAGTGACCCAAACACCTAAAATCACTAGGATCATAATCATTAACTGCTCATTTAAACCCATTTTTATCCCTCCTTTTACGGTTTTTGTGATTCAGTTCACATTTTATTGAAAAAAATTAAGCCCTAATAAGGTTATTAAAACTGCTGTCGCGGCTGTTATGCCGCCTTTGCCTCCCCAACCTGCAAATATCGGTTTCGTCATAAAAGCAATTATTCCCACTGCTACCCCCGCAAGCGCCGCTGTACTCACACCAGGCAATACAAATTCAGCGGACATGCCTACAAAAGAAGCTGTATAAGCAGCCGCCGCAAATCCTGGAGTTAATAATGAGGCTGCGATCACACCAATCAACCCACTGGCTATGAAGGGACCTAAATTATATGCATGATTCAAATAATAGGTTGTCGTTGAAGCTGTTACGGCTAAAATAGTGATAGCTATCAATTCAGTAAATCTATATTTAACGTTCATGTAGTTTTGTATCCTTTTGGTAATTTTCATGTCCAAGCCTCCTGATATTTAAAATAGGTCTGCTCAGCTCTACGTTGGCGCACTGGCCTTTAATTTTCAGCCTCATTCAGTTCTCCAAAATGTTCTTTTATCCCATGGAAAAAGCCAATGGAAACCAACAACATAAATACAGCCATTAGAGAAGATTCAGTAAATGTTAATGTATAGGTTATCAACCCCAACCCAACCATTGACAATAAGATCAGTCCTAAATTTTTCATTGTCACCACCTCCATTCTATTAAATTTGCCCAACATGTTATAATGATCACATATGCGTTTAAAAAAATAGTTATTTGATTCACATGCTTTCTAAAACCATTATAACAGTTTTCTTCAATGTGTCAATAGTTTTTTGTTTTTGTGTGGTTGTTCTGTGATATTGTCACCCTAAGAATGTTTTGTGAAAATGTCACTATGACTAAAAAGGTGACATTTCAAATGACCCACGAAGAAATTAAAAAACTAGCTATTATCTAATAACTATTATCTGTGGGTGATACTTTTCACTAGAGATCAACATATCTATGAATCAATTTTGTGCAATTTGTTTCTATTGGTTGCGCTCATAAACAATTCTGAGCCCCTCCAGGGTTAGAAAAGAATTCAGTATATCAATGGTTTCACTATCGGGGTAAACTAAGTAAGCCATACCGCCTGTGGCTACTACTTGAGGGGGCTCGGAGAACTCTTTTTTCATCCTAGATATAATGCCATCAACCTGGCTCACAATCCCATAAAAAATGCCCGACTGCATACTGCTTACCGTATTCTTGCCGATTAAATTGACGGGCTTGGTGATCTCCACCCTGGGAAGTTTGGCGGCCACTTCAAATAAAGCATCAGTCGAAATTGCAATCCCCGGCGAAATAGCGCCCCCCAAGTAGGCGCCTTCACGTGAAACAGCACAAAAAGTGGTGGCTGTCCCAAAATCCACAATGATTAAAGGCCCTCCATATAATGCGTAAGCAGCCACTGCGTTAACAATGCGATCTGCCCCTACTTCTTTAGGATTGTCATAAAGGATTGTCATACCCGTGTACATGTCTGAACCCACAATGTGAGGCTCTATATTCATAAATTTTTTACCCATACGAGCAAAAACCTGAGTTAAGGGAGGAACCACTGAGCTGATGATAATATCCTCTACGCCTTCTCCATCCAAGTTGCTCTGGTAAAATAAATCTTTAATGAGGACCCCATACTGATCTTCTGTTTGCTCTGCATCACTTTTAATGCGCCAATGAACCAGCAACTCTTGCTCCTGAAAAACTCCAATAACAATATGGGTATTGCCCACATCAATGGCCAACAGCATACTTTTACCTCCTAAAGATTCGATTTTTATTTGATTTTTTACTTAATTTCCTAAAGTGACTATATCTCCGGAATAAATTTTCTGAAAACCTTCTTCTGTTTCCAATACCAGCGCACCCTTTTCATCAATGTCTCGAGCAATACCATAAAAAGTTTTACCGACTTGTTTTATTTTAATATTTTGCCCTAAGGTGCAGGAATATTCCCTCCAGGTATCCAAGATATCAGACATGCGATGGTTCAAGTTTTCAATCAAATACGTGGTTTCTTCTAGCATTTTATTAAAGAAAATCAAACGATTCAGAGGATAACCGAGGGAATCACGCATTGATGTAACGTTTTGCTGAAGTGCTTGAGGGTAAGTCTCGATTTTTTGGTTAACATTAATCCCAGTACCAATAATAGCTTTTCCTGGCATATCTGTTTCGCCTGACAGTTCTACCAGTATCCCAGCAATTTTTTTGCCATTAACAAACACATCGTTAGGCCATTTTATCTCTGCCCGCATATTGTACGCTCTAATTATATTGGTTATCGCCACTGCCACGACAAGCGGTAAAGCAGGGATGGCTTCAAAAGCACAATTCGGGTAAATCACAAGAGAAAAATATATGCCGCCCGGGGAAGAATCCCAGGTCCTTCCCATTCGCCCTCTGCCTGCCTGCTGTTCTTCAGCTACCACAATATGAGGAGGGTCTAGTTGGCGCGCATATCGATTTGTGGAGTCAATGGTATGAAAATGAGAAATAGCATATTTGGACTGCAAGGAAAAGTTTAATTCCCAGGGATACAGGTGATCTGGTATAGATTTAAGCTGATACCCCAATCCTTTGACCGTTTTAATCTCATAGCCAAGCTCATTTAACCCTTGGATGTGCTTCCAGACTGCGGTCCGAGACATATATAGTTTTCGGCTTATTTTTTCACCTGATACGGTGGTTTGCTCTTTGAGTATTTTTAAAACTTTTAGTCTTTTGGCACCTGGATCAGTTATTGAGTCATTAATGGAAAGTCACCTCCAAGACAAGTTATTTAAATACAATTTGCGAGCCCCAGACTAGAAACTTTTTGGGATATCTTGGTAGTCTTGTCAATTTTAATATCATGAAACACTCTCATTTTAACACCTGCTAGGGAATTGTCAAATCATTAAATCCAATGGAGGCAAGGTCATTGCTTAAAAAATTTGCGAACTTCAACCCTCTGGTCAAAATTCTCTTTTCGCTTTTTGTTTTAGCCTTGATAGGTGTTATGACCATTGGTATTGTGCTAAATTCACCTTTTTACAAAGAAGGCCCCTGGGTGTCGCCTAAACCTGAAGCTGCTTATACTTTTGAAAATTGGAATTTAGATTTTGGCTATATCAATATCTATTTTGATAAGGGCCACGCTATCCTAGGCTATCGGAACTCTGATTTGAACGATTTGCTGATTAAAGGCGACGGCCAGTATGAATTACAAATTCACTCTGAAGGTATGCAGAGTAATGAACAAGTACATCGCCGGGGCAGCCTGGAAGCAGTTTATATTCCGGTAGGAGAAGAAAAATTTGAAATATTAAAAGGCGATGTTATCTTTAACCCTTTAGACAAAAAGAATACAGATTTAAACCGTAATTATGATAAATATTTTTCTAAAGCCAAAGAACTTCTTGTCCACCTAGATACTTTTGCTGTTTCTCGTATCATTCCACCTGAAGAGGAAACACATGCCGTTTATCTTTTTGGGCAAAATTAT
Source organism: uncultured Clostridia bacterium (assembly GCA_964487675.1). Taxonomy (GTDB): domain Bacteria; phylum Bacillota; class Natranaerobiia; order Natranaerobiales; family Natranaerobiaceae; genus CAZARY01. The sequence continues at coordinate 8,834 of CAZARY010000037.1, forward strand.
CATGCCAGCTATTTAGAAACAGATGAAGTGATTTTTTCCACCACTGAAAGTGAACGAGTTAATGTTGAAACTAGCACAAACACAAGTGCATATCCCCCCTCTAACTTTTACTTTTCCACAGCTGGATATTTATTGCTTTATCTGGCCATTTTAATTTTATTGATTGCCATATTTACTGTTGACCTGTATGTAGTAAAAACAGCAAGCATCTCTAATACTCTTTCAGTTTTTAACCTATCGTTTATTATCTTGGGGCTCTTTCTTCTCAAATGGGTTCAATTTGACCTAGAACTGCTTAATTGGCAAGTCGGGGGTTTTTACCTGTTAATGACTGCAGTCCTTTATACCGTTCAATCCCACATAATCGGGAGATTTCAAATAGAAAACGTATTATCTTTTAAAAATTGGGGACGGAAATTAGTGCTTACTTTGGTTTTGGGCACCGTAATGATTGGGTTTGAGTCTTTAAGAATTCCCAGCGGTCTTACGATATCTTCATTGGAAAATACAGTACCAATACTGCCCTCGATTTTCTTGCTCGCTTTTTTCCGAGAATTTGTACTGAGGGGATTTCTATTGGGCAGCTTAGAAAATTATTTCTCACCTCACAAAAGCTTGGTTGTTTCAATATTAATAATCGGTGGCATTCATTTTGCCTTATTCTTTTTAACAAGAAGTTATTATGATTTTGGTTTTCCTTTCAATTCATTACTGGAATTAGTTATTTTGCCGATTTTTGCTGCTGCTTTTTTAGGCTTTCTATATCAACGGACTCGAAATATACTCTGGCCCACCCTGCTTCAAATATGGATATTTATTGGCCAGGAGATATTAGTTTTTTAGGCAATCTATCACTTTAATTGAATAACACATATGTCTATTACGGTTGTTAACTAATTCAATCTAAGATTGCAATGATCTAGAAACTATTTAAAAAAAGAGGCCTGGCTTAAAAACCTGGCCTCTTTTTTCCAGCAGATAAAATACAGTTGGTTGTTTTTCATTCAGAGCATGCCATTCACGGCCAATTTGTCCACGATTAGCTATTAAATCCAATTTGACCTAGAATAACCCGGTTATTTGTCCATCCTCATCAATATCGATCTGTTCCGCTGCAGGCACCTTGGGTAACCCGGGCATGGTCATAACTTCGCCAGTTTTAGCCACAGCAAACCCTGCTCCTGCAGATAAGCTAATTTCTTTCACAGATATAGTAAAGTCCTTGGGTCTGCCCAACAATTTAGGGTTGTCCGAAAGTGAAAATTGGGTTTTAGCCATACACACCGGCACCTTGTCTAGTCCCTGTTTTTCTAACTGCTTGATATTATTCCTGGCTCGTGTGGTAAATTCTACATCGCGAGCTCCATAAATTTCCTTCGCGACTGTTTCAATTTTTTCGTCCAGGGGCATTTCCACGTTATACATCATCTTTAAGTCCGCTTTGCCCTCATCAATAACTTGAAGTACTTTTTCCGCTAGCTCTTCGCCGCCCTCGCCACCTTTGGTGAAAACTTCACTTAAAGCCACTGGATATCCCATTTGCTCACATCTATCGATCAAATATTCCAATTCTTTTTCTGTATCCGTAGGGAACCTATTAATAGCAATAACCGCGGGTACGCCAAATTTCTCCAAGTTCTCCAGATGTTTCTCCAGGTTTGCAAAACCTTTTTCCAGGGCAGATACATTTTCTTCTTTTAGGTCATCTTTGGGGACGCCGCCATGCATTTTTAATGCCCTAGCGGTAGCAACTATGACTGTTGCAGAAGGCTCTAACCCGGCAAAACGACACTTAATATCAAAGAATTTCTCGGCACCTAAATCCGCTCCAAAACCAGCTTCGGTCACCAAGTAGTCTGCTAATTTTGTCCCCATTTGTGTAGCCATAGCTGAATTGCACCCATGGGCGATATTGGCAAATGGACCCCCGTGCACAAAAGCAGGTACATTTTCATAGGTTTGCACCAAGTTGGGTTTTAAAGCGTCCTTTAGCAGCACCGTCATTGAACCCTCGACTTTCAAGTCTTTTGCTGTAACCGGCTGTCTATTCCTAGTATAGCCCACTATGATTTTACTTAGCCGTTCTTTCAAATCTTTCAAATCAACCGCAAGACACAAAATTGCCATAATTTCACTTGACACGCTAATATCGAATCCATCTTCCCGAGTAAATCCATTGGTGCGACCACCTAGAGCAATTACAACTTCTCTTAAAGCCCTATCACTAAGATCAATGATCCGACGCCAGTTTATTCGACGCTGATCAATATCAAGATCATTGCCCTGGTGTATATGATTGTCAATGGCGGCAGAAAGCAAGTTGTGTGCAGTAGTGATGGCGTGAATGTCACCTGTAAAGTGGAGATTGATATCTTCCATGGGAACCACCTGGGAATAACCGCCACCAGCAGCCCCGCCTTTAATGCCAAAATTAGGTCCTAATGAAGGCTCTCGTATAGCAATCATGGCATTCTTCCCTAATCGCTTAAGCGCTTGTCCCAACCCTACCGTGGTGGTAGATTTTCCTTCGCCGGCCGGTGTGGGTGTGATGGCTGTGACCAGTATCATTTTCCCTGAGGGCTTTTCTTTGAGCCTCCTCCAAGCCCTAAAATCAACTTTAGCCTTATAATCACCATAAAGTTCCATCTCTTCATCATGAACACCTATTTCGGAAGCAATGTCTTTAATGTGTTTCATGGGTGCTTCCCGAGCAATTTCAATGTCACTCTTCATAAATTACCCTCCTATCTTCATTATTATAATAGTTTAGCTTTTCAATACCCTTATTCTAGTTTATATTTGAAAATCCTGTTACTTTAAAAAATTTAGATCTGCGGGGTCAATCGGGATCCAATAAAAAAAGCTTACGTATGGGATATTATACATCATCCCATACGTAAGCTTTTGGCAACTTTTGTAGCCTGCGCCTATACACATATTTAGATTCATTTATTACTTATCTTTATTTATACTTACTCATTTTTATCTTTTTCTGTTTCTGTTTCAGTTTTTTCGTCTGTGTTTTCATGCCCTTCCGCTTTTTTATGTTTTTCTGTGAAAGATGACCGGCTGTCCTCGTCTACTTGTTGTGCACCATACTGCCTTGACTCTTGATGTGAAAGTTTTTGACTCACCTGTTCGTCCACTTCCTCTCCTGCTTCCTCTTGATTTTCAATACGATCCTCGGATTCATCATCTGTTTCACCTTTTTTTTCTTCATCTTCTCCAGCAAATAACTCTAGATCTTCCTCTTTTTGCTCACTGGTTCGCGGCGGCGGAAGTTCTTTTCCTTCCATGAGCAATTTTATTTCTTTTGCCACTAGGGTTTCTCTTTCCATTAAGGCCTCGGCCACTTTTTCCAGCTTATCGTAATTTTCTTCTAATATATGCTTTGCTTTTTCATAAGCATCCTCAACCATTTCTCTCACTTCTTTATCTATAGCGTAAGCAATACTTTCACTGTAATCTTTCTCTCGCCCGATATCCTTCCCAAGAAAGACTTGACCTTGTTTCCGGCCTAAAGTGATAGGCCCCAAGTTTTCACTCATTCCATATTCCATAATCATCTGCCGAACAATAGCAGTTGACCTTTCCAGGTCATTTTGAGCGCCTGTACTTGCCTCTTTTAACGTTAATTTTTCAGCAACCCTGCCCCCGAGAAGGGTGCTCACCCTCTCAAGTAATTCCGTTTTGGTCATAAAATACCTATCTTCTTCCGGAAGCATCAAGGTAAAGCCGCCGGCTCCGCCTCTGGGAATAATAGAAACTTTATGCACGGGGTCGGCATTGGGAAGCATATACCCCACAATAGCATGACCTGCTTCATGATAGGCCACAATTTTTTTCTCAAACGCACTGATTACCCGGCTTTTCTTTTCTGTGCCTGCAATAACCCTGTCCACTGCATTTTCCAGCTCTTTCATGCCAATTTTATCTTTATTTCTTCTGGCAGCATAGATAGCCGCTTCATTCACCAAGTTTTCCAAATCTGCACCGGTAAACCCAGGAGTCCTTCTGGCGACTACTTTTAAGTCCACATTTTTTTCCAAAGGTTTGTTTTTGGTATGCACTTTTAATACTTGTTCTCGTCCCCTTAAGTCAGGGGCATTTACGGTAATCTTTCGGTCAAAACGTCCCGGACGCTGCAGGGCAGGGTCTAATATGTCCGCCCGGTTTGTTGCGGCCATAACAATAATGCCTTCATTAATGTCAAAACCGTCCATTTCTACTAATAGCTGGTTTAATGTTTGTTCCCGTTCGTCATGACCCCCGCCAAGACCTGCGCCTCTTTGTCTGCCTACCGCATCCATCTCATCAATAAACACAATGCAAGGAGAATTTTTCTTGGCATTTTCAAAAAGGTCTCTAACCCGGGAAGCGCCAACACCGACGAACATTTCTACAAAGTCTGAGCCACTAATACTGAAAAAAGGCACATCAGCTTCACCGGCCACCGCTCGTCCCAGCAATGTTTTCCCTGTTCCTGGCGGACCAACCAATAAAACGCCTTTTGGTATGCGGGCACCTAAATCAATAAATTTCTGCGGTTCTTTTAAAAATTTAACAATTTCTACCAGTTCCTCTTTTTCTTCTTCTGCCCCGGCCACATCTTCAAATTTCACTGAAGACTTTTGCTCCCCTTCATGCAATTTAGCTTTGCTTTTGCCAAAATTCATCATTTTGCCGCCGCCACCTTGAGACTGCTGCATAAAAAAGAAAAATATCGCCAACAACAGCACAAAGGGTATGACATAGGTAAAGGCCGTAGCCCACCAAGGGGGTCCTGGGGCTTCATGGCCCATTATATTCACATCATGTTCGTACAACTTTTGAACTAGATCGTCATCCCCGGGATTACGAGTCTTGAAGGTCGTGCCATCACTCAAAGTCCCTTCAATCTCGTTCTCGGTAATGTCAACACGATCTACATCGCCCGCTTCAACTTTCTCTAAAAACTCATTATAATAAAGTTCTTCTTCTATATCTGGCTCCTGGTTTAGCTGTTGTACTATGCCTACCACAATCATTAATATGAGTAAATATAGTACCGCCTGTCTTGTAAACCGGTTCAAATACTAGCCCTCCTCT
>CAZARY010000038.1:0-13580 GCA_964487675.1 uncultured Clostridia bacterium
AGGAAGTTCTAGTAGTGATACTAGAAGCTCGTGACTTTAGTCATGAGAGGTTCACTTGGTATGGTTTGGTTTGCTCTTCATATAGTCCCTCTTGTTTTTGTATGGGGTATGTATCGCAGCTTAATGCTTAGCTTCAATTTAACTGCTAAAAATCCTTTTAACCATCGAAAATCCTTTCGTGAGTTTTGTGTGTTTTTTTATGAGTTTTGCCGCTCCATTAAGCTCTAAAAAATAAAAAACCCGGGACACCTGGCAGCTTTATGCATTCGCACTGCCAGTTCCCGGGTTATGTTGACTGCGCCTAAACGCTCAACAGTCTATAGCAAATCTCAATTCATGATCTGTTTGGGCGCTATTTAATTATCGGCCCAACCACTCGTCAACAACATCCTGGTTATCTTCCATCCATTCCAGAACCGATTCCATCTGCTCACCGGATTCGTCGATCATTCTCATAAGTTCGCCCAACTGTTCATCAGTGATATAGAAGTCTTCCAGAAATTCAGCTGCCTCTGGAACATCTTCCTTGAAGCCGCTTCTCGTGATCACGTCAATTCGCTCGGCTTCACCGTAAATTAATTCGGGATCCTCCAAAAATTTCAGATCCCACTCGGCAAATTTCCAGTGGGGCGTCCAGCCGGTCACAGCGATCCATTCTTCGTCTTGCACAGCCCCTCGAAGTTCAGTAACCATGGAGGCCTCACTGCTTGCCAGAAGATCAAAGTCTGACAGGCTGTCGTATTGTTCGATGGCGTCATTGGTGTTTCTCATGATTCCTGCACCGGAATCAATCCCTACGATCTGACCATCAAATTTATCATAATGGTCACCCATTTCTTCAATGCTGTCAATGTCCACGTATTCCGGAACGACCAGGCCAATCCTGGCATTCTCGTAAATGGTTCCTAAATTATCCAAATTATCCCCGTGTTCTTCCATATAGCTTTCATGGGTTGCCGGCAACCATCCTGCCACGTTGACATCTTGATCTCCAGATGCCAGGTCCGTAAAAATCATACCCAGTTCGGCCATGGTGAGTTCTACCTCATAGTCCATTTCCTGTTCTAAAATGCCTGCCACCAAATAGGTCTTGGCAGTGGCGCAGGCCCAATCCCCGTGAGCAATCTTAATCTCTTCCTCAGCCCCAGCTGCATCGCCTTCAAACAATTCACACCCGGATACCAGCAGGGTGCCAAGGGATAAAACCAGCACCAAACCTACTATCATCACCTTTTTCATAAGTTAAGACCCTCCTGTTTCATAGTTGTCGTTCCATAGTTCATCTATGCTGCGGCAATCGGCCGCAACAATTATAGATTATATAGGGAAATTCAGTTCACTGCAAAATCGAACACCGGTCAATAGAAGGTCAAAAAAGCGCTCATAGCACGTGAGCAAAGGTAAGCCCTTTACTGCTTAATATTTGCCATGGAAAGCGTCTTTTTTGAACGGTATTCAAAAATAACGCGCAAGTAATGCGAACAAAAGCAGGCAAAAACCAGGGCTGTATAACTCAAAGCAGCACCGAAATACCTGGGCAGAGCGAAATAGCCAACCCAAGCGAGCCGGTCCAAATAAAAATTTTTGCAGATTTAGCATTTATTTGATATGATATAGGAATAAAGAACCTACAATTACAACCTATAACCTATAACCTGTAACCTGTAACCTGTAACCTGTAACCTGTAATCTGTAATCTATAATCTATAATCTATAATTTTTAAGGCAACTTAAAACAGCCAAATCTAGGCAGCTGAATTCATTTTAAGTGCTAACTGCTGCCTCAAAATATGGAGCAAAAAGGGGGGAGCTGCCATGAAAATACTTTTTTGCACCGATGGTTCCATCCAAAATAGGGAAGCTGCGATAAAAGCGGCAGATTTCATAAAAAACTATCGGGAAAAACCCTATGTGCATGTCATTTATGTCCACGAAAGCCCGGCACTGGAAGCCATGCGTCAGCTTGAAACGGCTTCCGATTCCGATCAGGTGGTGAAGATGGACAAAGAAAGCAAGCAGGACGCGGAAAATATTTTAAATGACACGGCGAAAGTATTTGAAGAAAGAGGCATAAAAGTAAACAAAGAGCTCAAAAACGGGAAGCCGGTTAAGAATATCTTAAAGTTTGCCAAGTCGGAAGACATCGACTTGATTATATTGAAAAACAGGACCAAAAAAGGCCTGCAAAAGTTTTTACTGGGAAGCGTTTCCAATGCCATAGCGCAAAAAGCAGAAGCGGACGTTTGGATAATTAAATAACGGCTTGAGCTTGCTCTTTTGGCCTCCAGACCTTGGGCCCCTACTGCTGCCCTTCAGACCTCTTCAAGCCAAGCATCCAAACATCGCAAGCTATGTTAACGTTTTTAACTCTCTTATGACTTCCATAAAGCTTTTTTGACGCTGTTCATGGTTTTTTCCTTTTTTCTTTTTTTCTTTTTTGTATATTTTCACAATTTTTTTAATCTTTTGCGGTAGACTGCACCCTACTGTCACACCTTTGCACCCTTTTGGCTGCGCCTTGATTTAGCCGAAATTTTTCTGATTGACCCGAAATCTAGAGAATTTATGTACATATCCTCCAACATCGCTTATTCATTGTCGCTCATGAGCGCTTATGCTCGATTATAAACAATTTCTGCTTCTCATGCTGTTTGTATATTCAATCCGAAACATATTAAAATACATTTAACGTTATATGCGATATATTGCATTATTTTTGTACAGTTTCTTCTGTATAAAATTTACATTTGTGAAGTTGTCTTTGTTATATTTGGTTTTTTTATTGGGCCCGTTTACTTTTGCTAAACGGCATTTTAATGATTTTTTACACGGACTTAACAGGGTTTTAAACGCTGCTTAACGACCAGCAATTAACATTAGCATCGAAACTTTGAACTCATCATTTAAACCCTATTTAAACCATTGCACAAAACACAAGCCACACCAGCTGCAAAACTGAGAACAATCAGGATTGTGGATCATAAGGGATTATAAGGGATCATAAGGTAACATAAAGTCAAACTCACGAAAATTAAATTAGTTAAAATTAAATTAATTTAAGGGGGCTTCACGTTTTGGCTCAATCTGTCACACCACTCACGTTGAAAGAGCGGCTGGGCTTCAAACTGAAACATAATCCGCTTCAGTTAATGCTCGGGCTCATCATTGGCGTGTTACTAATCACGTTCATCGTCATCCCCATTTTATACGTGCTTGCGCGCAGTCTGGGGCTAGGCGAAGCGGGGTTCACCCTGGCGAATTACCAGACATTTTTTGATCGGCCTTATTATTTTAATGCCTTAACCAACAGTTTGACATTGTCTATTTCAGTTACAGCTATAGTCACCACCCTGTGCTTTATGTACGCCTACCTGGTGACCCGGATTAAAAATAGAATCTTATCCACAGTTTTAAGAGCTATTGCCCTGGTGCCCCTTTTGGCCCCACCTTTTATCTTTTCCATCTCATTAATTACGCTGGGGGGGCGCCGCGGGGTGGTCAGTCAGCTCCTGGGCATGTTTTTTGATATCGAGTTCAGCATCTACGGTTGGTCCGGGGTGATCCTGGCCCAAATTATTGGGTTGTTTCCCCTGGGATTCATGATGCTGGAAAATGTGCTGCGATCTATGGATTTGAATTTGGAAGAAACGTCCATGGATATGGGTGCCAATCAGTGGCGCACCCTTTGGTCCGTAACCATCCCCCTGGTCATGCCGGGCATTTTTAAAGCCATCCTTTTAGTATTTATGAAATCCATATCAGATTTTGCCACGCCTATGGTTATCGGGGGCGGATTGTCCTTCCTCGCTACCGATGCTTACTTGCTGGTGGTGGGGCAGCACAATATGGAGATGGCAGCCGTTCTGGCAACTTTTCTCATCTTACCCACCATGATCATCTTCTTTATCCAGAACTATATTTTAACCGATAAGAAAACGCGAACCACCATCAGCGGCCAATCTGCCGGCACGGCCCAAATAAGAATGGCGCGCAGTATGAAGGTGGCTTTTTCCATTCCCACGGCTTTAAGCGCCTTTTTGATCACCACGGCTTTTGCTGTGGTCTTTTGGAGTGCTTTTGTGGTGATCCCCGGGGTGGATAACTCGTTCACCCTGGAGAACTTCCAGACGGCCACCGGCTGGGATGCCATGTTCACCAGCCTCCAAGTTGCCGTTATTTCAGCCACTGTGGTGGCGTTTATGGGCGTGATTCAAGCTTATCTCAATGTCCGGGAAAAGATTCCCGGCCGGTTTTTGAAAGAGTACATCGCTCTATTCGGTATGGGCGTCCCGGGCACCGTGGTGGGGATCGGCTATATTTTGGCTTTTAACCAGGCTCCTTTGAACCTGACGGGCACCCTGCTCATTATCATCATCAGTATGGTCTTTCGACACCTGGGTGTCGGCGTTGAGGGCGGCATCAGTAAGCTGCATCAAATTGGCACCAATATGGAGGAAGCTTCCCAGGATATGGGAGCCTCCAAGCTGGTGACCTTTTTCCGGGTGGTGCTTCCCATGATGGGATCCTCCTTCCTCTATGGATTCATCTATACATTTATGTGTGCCATGACCTCAATAGCCGCAGCGGTGTTTTTGGTGTTTCCCGGCACAACCCTGGGGGCGGTCTATATTTTACACGTGGCAGAACAGGGTGACGTAAGCCGGGCTGCGGCCATGTCCGTGGTACTGATCGCCATTGTGGCGATCAGCCTGGGCATATTGAGCAAAATTACTTCCAGAACGCATCTTTCTCGCTTATAAAGATAGACTATAAAGGCAGTCTAGAATAAGGAGGTATCACGAGTGGCAGAAGAACCAATGTTAAGAGTGCAAAATGTGGTTAAAAAATTCAATGAAGTCACCGCTTTGAAAGGGGTCAGCATCGATGTTGCCCAGGGTGAAATTGTCAGTTTCCTGGGGCCCAGTGGCTGCGGGAAAACCACCCTACTTCGGACCATCGGTGGATTTTACCGTCAAGATGAAGGGGATGTCTATTTGGAAGGGAAATTGATTAACGATATTCCTCCGGAGCAGCGGGAAACGGTGATGTTCTTCCAAAACTACGCCCTTTTCCCCCATATGAACGTCTATGAAAACGTCACTTATGGATTGCGGGTCAATAAATACCCCCGTGATGAGATCAAAAAAAGGGCCCAAGAAATTCTCTCCCTTATTCAGCTTGATGGAATGGAAGATCGAGCGCCAAGCCAGCTCAGCGGCGGCCAGCAGCAGCGGGTGGCCCTGGCCAGGGCACTCATCTTAAACCCTAAAATTTTGCTGTTGGACGAGCCGCTTTCGAACTTGGATGCCAACCTGCGGGAATACATGCGGGATGAAATCAAAAAAATTCAGCACCGGCTCAATTTGACCATCATCTTTGTGACCCACGACCAGCAGGAAGCCATGAGCATCGCGTCTAAAATTGCCGTCATGCAGGAAGGTATTATCGAACAGATTGGGAACCCTTTTGAAATCTACCGGTATCCCGAAAGTATTTATGTGGCCAATTTTGTCGGCGATACCAACTTTATCAACGGCACGGTGACCAGCGTGTCAAAGGAAAACGAAAATATAATTGCCACGGGGATGACATCCGGGCAGGCTGGAAATAGCAGCAGCGGCGCAGTGGCCGCAAAAACTGCGGATGGAGGACAAAAGCTCGAAGCCGGAGGGAACCCTATGGCAGACTGGAAAGGCCATTTGGGCACGGCCATGGAAATGGATACCACCATCGGACAAGTGACGGCAAGGTCGCCAAGAAAATTATACCAAAAAGGCACCTCCATCAAAACCGTAATCCGACCCGAAAATATAGGGATTTTCCCCCGGTCAAAGACCAACCGAAAATCCATTGAAAATAGCCACACCCACGTCTTTGAGGGGACAGTGACAAAAAGCACCTACCTGGGAGACATTATCGTCTACGAAGTCGATGTGGGCCCGGAAAATTTGCTGGTTAAGGCTTCCAATCCCAAGGAAGACGAATATTTGCCGCCGGATAGCGAAGTATTTGTGGCCATTCCTGATGATATCCATGTGATCAGCGTAGAACAGCCGCAGGAAAAAGACGCTTCCGGGGAAGAAACCACGGTATGAGACACCCCGAGATGAGACGCGCCGAGAGAAGACGCGCCGCGATGAAATGCTCAACGATAGACCGGACAATGAAAGATCGGATAAACAACCAGGCAAATAAGCGCAAGCGGCGTCAGCATGGGCAGTGGTTTGATTTACAGCTTTTCTCCGGGGGCGAATGGCGTAAAATGTATGCAGAAAGCGCAGACATTGAAGCCGTGCTTTGGGATAAAGATGGCACCATTCTGGATTTTAATTACATGTGGCTCAACTGGTGCCGGGAAATTATCCATTTAGGAGAAAAGGAATTCCCAGCTTTGAATATGAAGGAGCTGCTAAAAGCTTGGGGCGTGGATACGGACAGGGAGCGCATCGATTACCATGGCCTCCTTGCCATTGGCTCCAGCCGAGAAATTCGCGAAAAACTGGCAGAGCATGTCCTCTTTGCCAGTGAAAATATAACCAGGGAAAGGGCAAATGCGTTTGTGGACCAGGCGGTGAGCAAAGCCACCCAGTCCATTGAAGAGAAGAATTGGATTAAACCTGTGGAAGGGGTACCAGACGTTATAGCGCGGTTATCTTACCAGGGGTTCTCCCAGGCTGTGGTTACCACTGATAACACCAACGAAGCCTACAAGCATGTGAAACACCTGGGGCTAGAGCAATATTTTAATGCGATCCTTGGCTGTGATCTGGTTACAAATTGCAAACCGGCGCCGGACCTGATCTTGACAGCCTGCCACCGGCTGCAGACCCAGCCATCCAAAGCCATGGTGATTGGCGATACCCCCGCGGATATGCAGATGGGTAAAAACGCAGGTGTTGCATGCTGTGTGGGTGTGACAAGCGGCGTCACCCCCAAAGCATACTTGCAAAAAGAGGCAGACTACGTCCTTGCCTCAGCCGGGAGACTTCTGGATTAAGATAAAAAATATAATAGAAGTGCGCAACAAAAATGAATGAACAATGGAGAAATGGAGAAATGGAGAAATGGAGAAATGGAGAAATGGAGAAATGAAGAAATGAAAGTATGAAAAAAAGAAAGAATGAGAAAATGGAGAAAAGAGAATGTTGACACACAGTAGGTGGGTTAGAAAAGAAGAGACATGCACGTGCATCTATCAAATTTCAGGAGGGATGACAGCTTGAAAATTAATTTGAAAGGGAAAATTGCGCTGATCTTGGTATTGCTGGTAGTGCCCGCCCTGGTCATCACAGGGTGTGGTGAAGGTGAAGAGGAAAAAACAGTCACTGTTTATACTCATAATGACGAGCCGGAAATGCAGGCATTTATCGAAGCCCTAGAAGAACAAACAGGCATTCAGGCTGAAATATTGAGAATGTCCAGTGGGGAACTGTGGAGTCGGTTAGAAGCCGAAGCTCCAGATTTTGGGGCGGACATGGTATGGGGGATGATGCACAGTTATGCCCTCCGCGCAGAAGAGGAAGGCATCCTGCATCCTTATGAATCCCCTACATGGGAGGATATCCCTGACGAATTTAAAGATGCAGAAGGACGCTGGTACGGCTGGTCTTACTGGTACAACATGATCGCCGTGAACGAAGATTTGATTGAAGAAGCTGGTTATGAACCTCCGGAAAGCTGGGAAGATCTTCTGGATCCCAAATGGGAAAATGAAATCATCGCACCGGATCCCGGGACTTCCGGTACCGCATATTTGATTGTTTCCACATTGATGCAGTTAATGGGCGAAGAAGAAGCCTGGGACTACCTGCGAGAGCTCAACCAAAACGTGGACCACTACAGTAAATCCGGTACGGCCCCTGCCCAAATGGTGGCTGAAGGCGAATTTATGATAGGCCTATCCTGGGATATGGGCGTGTTGAACAGGCAAGAGGAAGGCTACCCTATTATCCCCGTTGTACCGAGTGAAGGCGTGGGGTATGACCTTGACGTGGCCTGGATCCTGGAAGGTGCAGAAAACCTAGAAACAGCCAAGGAAGTCATCGATTGGATAGGTTCTGAAGAAGGCATGAAAGTTGCCCATGAACACCGAGACATGGTCACCAGGGAAGAAGTTATGGATGTAGAATTTGAAGCCAATTTCATCGACTACGACGCCGCCTGGGCAGCTGACAACCGAGACCGAATCATGGAAGAGTGGCGACAAACGTTTGATGTAGAAGTTGTAGAATAATAAGTAGAATAATTATTTGCAGCCATCCCACTTATTTATGGATGAGCTTACTGTTGCAGAAGGTTTATAGATAGGCGCCGCAGCCTTATACATCGAAGCCTCATAGTAGGCATCGATAAGTTGGCGTCGCACAAGAAAAGTCTAATAGAGAAAAGCCTAATAGATAGGCATCTCTAAACTAAATAAAGGGGTTGTCCCGCTTGGTGACAACCCCTTTATTTTTACTTGCTTTTTTGTTTGTTTGCAAGGTATATGTATAGTTTATTTGCAAGGTTTGTTTCTAGGTTATTTGTAGGTTATTTGTAGGCTATTTGTAGGTTTACTTTTGAGTTTATTTTTTAGGGGTTTATTTTTGTGTCTATTTTTTTGGATTTATATTTGAAGCATTTATATTTGAATTTAAGAAACGGTTTATTTAATCATGTAGTAAGGTTTATGAGCTAAACTTAAGTAGCAAAGTTTTTATAAATAAACATAAACAGGTTCCCACCAATACAAGGGAGAACACATAAGCATAGGAGGGGGTGTCCCATATGTTTGCCATTGAAGATAAAAAAACATTTGTGATCCTGGTTTTATCTTTGTTTTTGGCCTATCTGACCTGGTACAACTTCTCGGCCGCTCTGGGTGAGATATCGCAGCATTTTCATCTAACCCCCGGTGAGACCGGGCAGATATTGTCTGCTTTTCAATTGGGCTATGTGACCCTGGTATTGGCGTCAGGCTGGATTGTGGATTTCATCGGGGAACGAAAAACCATGGCCTGGGCCTCTTTGGGTGCGGGCATATCTTCCCTGCTGCTGGTCTTTTTGGCTAGAGACTTCCTCTCAATTTTGTTTATCCGGCTGCTTGTAGGCCTTTTCTGCGGGCTTATATACGTTCCCGGCATGTCCTACCTGTCTAAACTGTATCCCCCGCGCCAGCGGGGAAGAATCCTGGGCGGATTTACAGCCGCTTTAACCCTTTCCTTCGCCGGAAGCTACTTTATCGGCGGGCCCCTGGCTGCCGCCTTCAGCTGGGAGGTTTCCATCATTTGGACTTCCGTTCCCGCTGTATTGAGCTGGTTTCTGATCCTGTTCTGGCTGGACGATGCCGCAGAGCGGGCACATAATGAGCAACCAGCCCTGGAAGAAGATACTAAACTTCATGATGATAACAGAAACATGGACCTCGGTGACAGAAATTCTGATAAAAATCGGGATTCGAATACACGTTCAGGCACCGCCCCTGGCAAACCTCTTCCTGCGCCCCGGGGAGGCTACAGCGGGCCTGTTCTTATTACCCTGGGGTATATGGGGCACACCTGGGAACAGCATGCGTTTCATGGATGGATAGGTCCATTTATCGCTGCCTCCGCGCTAACTGTAGGAATGGACTCCGCTGCCGCTACTTCCCTGGGAGGACAGCTGTCTTCTGTCATCATCACCACCGGGGTGGTCTCAATTTATTTAATGGGGTGGCTGGCCGATCGATGGAGCCGAACTAAGGTGATCATCACCTGCGCTTTGGCGACATTCTTCGTCCAGTTGTTCTTTGGGTTTCTTCACGGCGCCGCCCTTTCTATTGTACTCATAGTAGGGATCTGGCTTGGGTTTTGGATCCAAGCGGATTCCGCAGTTTACAAAGCAGGGTTGGCAGACATGGTGGAAATCGATTTGCGGGCTAAAGCCCTGGGGTTCCAGGCAGCGGCAGGATATGCCATGACAGTGATCTCGCCCATGGCCTTCGGTTTGATTTTAGAGGCTTTTAATGGCGCTCTTGATAATCCCATCCACGCCAATAACTGGGGGCTTCCTTTCATGGTCCTGGCTGTGGGTGCATTTATGACCCTGGCCTCCGGCTTTCTATTGCGGCGTCTCCCCCAATCCACGTTGATGGGGCAGAAAAAATAATGGAGGCTAAACAGCATCCACAAAATCCATCAAAATAAGCTCTCCTTCGAGCATTTTTACATTTTCTTCCACCTGGGCCTTTCTGTCTTTGGATAAATTCCCCCATTTGATAAGTTCCTTTTCACGTTTGCGCCGGAACAGTATTTTGCCCCGGACGGCATCTGGGGTGAAAAGGCTTTCATTCCAATTTTGCCACGCTTCCTCATATGTGTTCAGCATACTCACATCAGCCGCTAGTTCCCTGGCATAAAGGAGCAAGCTTTTATTGCCTGTCCTTTTCCATATTCTAGCCAGAATATGCATGATATCTTCTATCTGGACCCGTCCCCCTTTTCTCAGCCGCAGAAAAGACACCAGGGCACTTAAAAGCCCGACCCAAGGGGTTCGCATTTTATTCACCTCTACTCGGCAAATTTGCACCAAAAAGCACTCAAACCAGGAAAATCGCCTGTTATTCTAAAATTAACATATTTCATTTTATGGTCCTATTTTCTTACATTTTATTATATCACAGCGAAAAAGATGATATAATAGATTCACATCACTTGAAAAGAGTGTTTGCCATGAAAATTGAGAAAGATGCTCACCATATTTTAAAAATTAATCTATTTACGATTGCTACTCTGTCCCTATTCTTTAGCTGGCTGCTTGCTTTTCCCTTTTACGGGCCTGTTTTAAGAGCCCTGGCACCTGATGAGTTCCTGGGAGTCGCCGGGCACCAGTTGTCCTTCGTTTTTATCTGTGCCCATGCCATCACGCTGTTCATAGGCGGCCTTTTTATAAAAAATACGGCCTGGTGGGATAAGTTTCTCTTTTTGGGTGCGGCTGCTATCGTGTTGTGCAGCCTCGTCTTCCTGCTTTCCTATCCCCTAGCTTGGCCGGTGGTGTGGTTGACAGGCATGGCAATAATGGGAGCGGCTTCTTCCTTTTACATATTAGGTTGGGGGGTGCTGTTCACTTTTTCGCCCTTGTCCATGGGGCGGATGAAAACCATGGCCCTCATCATTATTCTATCCAACGTGCTCCTGGTGGTTTTTAATATTGCATCGCGCTATGTAGATACCACCTGGCTGTTAATCCTGCTCATCCTGCCTTTGCTAGGCATTTTGGGATCGATTGCTTTCAAGCCGTCCCTTTTACATACCTGGGATGAGGTCCCCGATACGTCCCCTGGAAAGGACTTGCTTTCACATTCCAATATCGGGACAGCCAACCCTTCGAAAGTGACCGAAAATCCTGACGCCGTCACCTACTTAATGCAGTCAAAATTAGATGTGTCCCCGACGCATCCCCGGCTAAAGGAACCGACGGCCCTGCCCTTATCACTTCTTATTTTATTCTGCCTTTTTGTGGTGGGCGTATTTATAAACGGCGGTTTTATGTACAGCATCATGCTCCCCGCTTTTGATGAAACGCTCCCTCGCCTCGGTCTTTTTAGGTTTTTACCTTACTTGGCTGTTTTACTGGTCATATTCAAGTACGGCCGGAAAGTGGAACTTTACACCCCTGTTTATGCGGGCATTACCATGCTGGGACTGGCTTTTGTATTTTTCGCCCTTCAAGGGGAAAACTGGATTGGCGCTGCTTTATCTGTGATCAGTGTAGAGGCAGCCTTTGCTCTGATGGACTTGTTCGTATGGGTCGCCATGGGTACGCTTGCCTTTATATATTTAGCCCCCTATGTATTTTTTGGCATTGTGGGCGGGGTTATGGTGGCAAGTGTCGCCGTAGGGTACGGGGTCAGTTCTATTTTCATTGAGGCCGGAGAGGCGCATCGCATGACCACAGCCATTTTTGCTGCAGCAGCCATTATTATTACCTTTTTGATCATCCCCTGGTTGGATCGGAAGATGAACCGCGATTTCCGCCTGCGCCAGGCCTTCTACTTACCGGGGCTTCCCCCAACGGATCCCAATGCGCAAAAAGCAATGAATATGACCATGTTGAGCGCCTATATGGAACCTGGAGCAAACAACCCAGGGCCCGTTGATTCTGAACAGGCAGATATGATTCATAATAAAAGCGAAGCAGAAGAAACCTTAGATAAACTGCTTACAAAACTGCTTCCCGGAGAAAAACTCACCCCTAGAGAAATCGAAGTGACCCGGTTGATTCTGCAGGGGTATAAAAACAAGGAGATCGCCAAGCGGCTTCATATAAGCGACAATACTTTAAAGACGCATCTAAAACACATTTATCCCAAATTTGGGGTATCCCAAAAACGAGACATCCTTTCGCTGGCACTGAATTTGAAAAGCAGCAGCGACGATGGTACGATAGAATAGATTTTGCTGATTTGCATATAAATACCCATTTCACTATAGCCGCTCAAAAGGAGGCGTTTTTATGTCTAATCACAGGCATGACCGTTTTTCTCAAACTCCGGAGCACGGCCGCGGACTTTCGCATTTCCGCCCAGCTTTGCTGTTGATTGACCCACAAAAGGAAAGCAATTTTGGCATTTTAAATGTCACGCAGGTTATTCAAAAAGCCGGGAAAGTTATTGCAAAATGCCGGGAACACGATATTCCTGTGATTTTCACCCGGCAAATCAACCGGGCAGACGGCATCGGGTTATCCCTGTATGAGCCCTTCACTCTTGAAGGAAAACCTTATTTTTACCCATCCGACAGCGAAAATATTGAAATTTTTCCAGAACTTCAACCGGAAAAAGCAGACCTCGTAATCGATAAACACCGTTGGAGCGGTTTCTACGGCACCAACCTGGACATGATGTTAAGGTCTATGCGCATTGACCACTTGATTGTGGGGGGGTTCGTTACTGATGGATGTGTGATGACCAGTGTTTTTGACGCGTATTTCCGGGATTTCCATATAACCCTGGTAGAAGACATTTGCAGCGCCACCAGCGAAGGCGCTCACAAAGCTGCTGTGATGTTGATGTGTAACTGGGTCTATGGCCTACAAGTTTTTCAGGCAGAAGAGCTTATCAAGCATCTGGATGGAAAAAAAGCCGAAGCCTGGACCGCTTCCTGGCCTGATGAGCTCAAATTTTCACCCGATGATCTGTCCCAAGTGTATCAAAAAATTCATGAAGACACCGATGAGGTGCCCTCACGTTGACTCTCGCGCAGATACGGACTGAAGCGATCAGTGGACTGCAAGCCGACTGCAAGCGAATTACAGCGGTTGCATCGGATTGCAGCGGATTGCAGCGGATTGTAGCAAAATACAGCAGATTTCTGATACCGCGCGAGCCTCCCGCACTGCACAGCTTTCAGCGAACATTTGATATTTTTTGCAAAGTAAGGTACACTATATATAAATGTTTATACAGTTTATACAGTTTATTTTATAGTAACAACCTATGCAACTTTACGCTGCTTTAATACATAATTTGGCTATTAAGTTAAATCAGGGAAGCAAATTAAATGTGTGTTGCAATGCTTGAGCGAATATTTCTTTGCTCAAGATCATACCAGCGGACCGATTTT
>CAZARY010000039.1:0-13353 GCA_964487675.1 uncultured Clostridia bacterium
GCGCTTCCTTGACGCGGAAGAGGCCGTAGGTTCGATCCCTACCAGACCCACCACTCAACTTAACAACAACCGCGGGGTTTTCGGGTCCCCGCGGTTTATTTGTTTTATATGATGGTTACTTTATACGTTAATTGATTTTGAAGATGGACTTATATGTGGGAGGCAGCGAGGATAGGCAGAATAGATCACCTAATAAGGGAAAAATTTTCACATCATAAAGATGATAATTTCACAATAACTTCCAAACAGGCCATGAGCGGCACTAATGGCAAGGGCCCCAGGGCGAATCCAATTACTGTGGTGGATGTTGCAAACCTTTAAATACCGTCTAGATATTTTTTCCAAAATAATTAGGCCGCGGTAAATTTGTGCTTGCCATGACAAAAGCAGAAAAGCCTCATGCATAGAGCATGCATAGAGCATACAATTCCAGTGATGATTATAGCCCATTATACTTATACTTGCTTGTGGTCAAGTGCTCTTTTATGTCTTTGAGATAGTGAAACATAGTTCGACTAGAATATATATGATCAAGTTTCATAAACCCTGTCACAATTTCCATTGATTGGGTTTTGTTTTCTGAAACGGTTCGTCCAAAACAATCAATAATTTTAGTACTTGCTTCTCGTTCCCAAATGCCACGCGGACCCATATCGCACTTGCCTGTAGCAGAGCAAATCACAATGTAGACTTGATTTTCCATAGCTCTTACAGTAGGCATTGTTTCAAGCATATTGCTCTTAATATTTTTCATTTCAGGTGTGTTTGCAATGCCTCCTTTTCCGCCTTGCCAATTAGAGGCAATAGAAACGATTATATCAGCTCCATTTAGAGTTAGTGCTCTGGCTACCTCAGGAAAAGCCAAATCATAGCAGATCATCATGCCGATATTTCCATAGGGCGTTGGGAAAACTGGAAAATCGTTATCGGTTAAGAAATAATCTTTTTCCACAGGCGGAAGGTGCGTCTTTCTATAAGTTCCAATTAATCCATCGGGACCAATTAAAACAGAAGAATTATAAGGGAGCATAGTTAACGAGGATTTTTCTGCCATTCCCACTATCAAATAAATTTGCTCTTTTTGGGCAAGTTTTTCTAAAGATTTTGTAGAAGGTCCGGGGATGGGTTCGCATGTGTTCAACCAATAATCTTGCTTACTTTTTGAATCATCTCTGAAAAAATTGCTGAGGCTGAGCTCAGGGAACACAAACAGCGTTCCCTGGGGAGTCTGGTGATTTGAAATATATTCCTTTATAGTGTCATGGATAAAATTTAAGTTCTTTTTCTTTTCTTCAAAAGAGCATGGTTCGTGTTGGATCAGTACAAGTTTCATGAAAAAACCTCTCAATAAATAGTGGTTTATTATAGCGAATGATATTGGACGCCTTCTGCAGCAAATAACCCTACAATTATTAGGCCTATAATTTTAATCAAACTTATAACACCTTTATTCTATAGTAAACAAATAGGTAGTGTAAATATCTTACTGGAACTCACTGCTCAGCTCAGCAATCATTATTGACAACCTGAGCAGGAATTACAAGGCAAACAGTGGAAATATATAAAGAAGGTTATTTTTAACTCTTGATTTTGAACCTCTTTACTGTTGTTCAGGGGCGCTTTTATTGGCAGTAATACCTAAAAAAATAAAATATATCGCATACACAGCAGCTGTAATAGCTGCTGGAATAGAAGCGATTTCCTCAAAAAAAGCAAGTGCTATGGCAGAAGCAAACCCCATATTTTTAATGGTGGATATCAGAACGAGACTTCTGGCTTCTTGCTTATTGACAAGCCCAGTTTTGTTAAGTAAAGATTGGAGTAATGCTCCTAAAACAAAAGTTGTTATCAAAGCAATTGTGGCAATTCTTACAAGTATGTCCAGATTAGTAAAAAACACTTCACGATTTAGCCCTATTACAGTAAAAACAACAATAAAAAACCCCCATTTTATTATTGTTCCCCTGTATGCTTCAATATATTTAGTTAAACGCAACTTATTTAAAACTTGAGAGACAATGAAGGGAATTAGAATAATCTGAACCATTGTTGTGAATAGTTCTAATGGAGATACCAGGACTCCTCCAGTTAATGCAAACGTCATTAATGGTGTAATCACTAAAGCGGATAGGTACACCGTGAACGTTCCCATTAAAGAAAATGTTATATCTCCATTTCTAATATAGGTGAATGGCATGATGGCCGCACCTGGTGGAGAAGCTGCTATGATTGCGTATCCAACCCAAAATTCGCCGGGAAGTAGAATCCAGGCTAGCGATAAACTTAATATCCCTAATACAATAAAATTAAAACCCAAGCTAAAGGCAAAAGGGCGCAATAAGTTTTTCAAGGGGAAAAAATCTTTGATGGAAACTTGTGTGATAGAGGCAGTTAAAATAACAGCAAGTATAGGAATAATCAGCTCTCTTGTGTAGTGGGCAAAATCACTAAAAATGAGTCCCAAAGCGAACGCTAAAATCAACAAAAAATTCCTGTTATTTAATAGTTGTAACGCCATTTAATAGGCTCCTTTCACAAACAACCGTGAATTTTTGTTGGCGAAAATTTCTCGTTTTATTTAGAAAGCGAGTCACAGCCTTGATTATATCACAGAGATTTAAAATATGGATAGACGTACAAAATTTATAGAGGTTGTGAAATTTGTATAAACATAGATCTCAATAAGAAGCAATAAGTTTAAATTGAAATATAACGATTACACAATCTTTAACAAAACTTAAAATTATGAGAGGAGGACCATCATGAAGCGTTTTGATTTAATCGTGTTAGGGGGCGGCACAGCCGGTCCCGGCGTGGCACACCGGGCGGCAGCACAAGGTTGGGATACGGCGTTGGTAGAATCTAATTATCTTGGCGGGACCTGCATTAATTTTGGCTGCATTCCTTCTAAGACCTTAATCAGTTCTTCACGCGTGATGCAAACAGTGCGTGAGGCGCAAAGGTATGGTGTCATCACAGAACCGCCGCGTGCAGATTGGCCAAAAATCTACCAGCGTAAGAAGAGGCTTGTTAGTAAAATACGTGACCACTCCTATAGGGGCGTTCAAAAGAAAGAGCAAATAACACTGTATGAGGGCTTGGCATCATTTACCGGACCGAAAACCGTGGAAGTCAATGGCGACTCCCTTACCGCAGAAAAAATAGTGATTGCAACTGGTGCGCGTCCTGGAATACCCCCGGTCCCAGGGTTGAGTGATGTAGATTACCTGACGTCCACGTCAGCCATGGAACTGGAAAAACTCCCTAAAAGCTTACTCATTTTGGGGGGTGGGATTATAGCCCTCGAGTTTTCTCAACTGTTTGCGCGTTTGGGAGTCTCCGTGACGATTATTCAGCGTGGCCCCCGCTTGGCGGGGAATTTGGAACCAGAAATATCCGATGAGGTCCGCAGAGTTTTAGAAGCAGAAGGAATAGACGTGAAGACAAACACTCGGATTAGCTCGATTGGTTCAGAAGCGAACATGATCTACGCGATTGATGAAACAGAAAGTGGGCAAAAACGATATTCCGCTGAACAAATTCTGGTTGCTGCAGGAAGGGATCCCAATACCGATATGTTGGCCCTGGATAAAACAGGTGTTGATACAGATAAAAAGGGGTATATTTTGGTGGATGAAAACTTTAAAACTGCAGATGAAGGCATATGGGCGATTGGCGATGTGATTGGCGGGATGATGTTTACCCATAAGGCTTGGCATGATGGACTGTTGCTTTCCCGCCGTCTTCTAGAGGGGAAAACGATTGCAACCCAGGATCGGTTGGTCCCTTTTGCCGTATTTACTGATCCGGAAGTTGCCGGTGTGGGGTTAGGAGAATCAGCCGCCGCTGAAGCAGGTTTTAAGGCAACGTCGAAAAGTTTCCCCTTTGCTTATCATGGGCGGGCCCTGGCCATGGATAGAATGGATGGGTTTGTTAAACTTGTCTTGGATGCTAACAACGGAACAATTTTGGGCGCTCACATTATCGGACCGGAAGCGGGCGAAATAATCCATGAATTGATTGCGGCTATGCATTTTGGTGCCACTGTTTATGACTTACAAGAAATGATGCACATTCATCCAACGCTTGCAGAGGCTATTAATAGCACTTCGCTGACCAAATAACATTATTTATCTCTGGTATTTAAAAAATTGATGAAAGGGGTTTTTTATTGTGTCTTTTGCTTTGGCAAAGCACTACTCATGGTATTCAAACACGATACCGGCATCGAGCAGTCTTTTGTAGGTTTTGAGCTTGTTGACAATTCCAGTTTTTTCGAAGGAAAATAACGAGATGGCCTGCCACAGAAATACCCATCCGCCAATGAATAAGCCCTCGATTAAAGTGGTGCTAATTATATGGTATTGCATAGTTGGCTTTAAGTAAAATGTTGACAGTAGGAAAATCATTGAGATCACGAAATATTTTAGGATCTTCACGTAAAGTTGTTTCAATTCTTCTTTTTCAGAGAGGAATTGATAGTTAAAGTTAGCTTTTAGCGCTTTTTTAAGTAAATTTTCATGGCTTTGATCTGGTGCTGCGTGCATTATAAATTTTAGTTCTACATTTTCACGAAAAGGGATGTCTTTGGAACATCTTTCTAAAAAGTAAACCAAACCTGGGTTTAAGTCTCTAACTTCTAAATATGCACTATCCCATTCATTAAATGCATTAGCGTATTTGTCTAAGAATACTTCAATTTGGTAATCCCCATTTTCATTTCGATTATACAAGTTTTTTAAATATTCTAGGGTTTTATTTTTCATTTACTCCACGCCCCCTTTATGATGAACAATGATTAGATAGGTGTGCACTTAAAATGGCAAACAAAATGCAATTTTCCCAGAAACCACCCAAACAGCAGAGAAGGTATATTTTAAAGAAGAGGGGTGCAATAAAATGCATCTTTTATTAAAAAAATTTGGCTATTAAGTTAAACAAGGAAAGCAAATTAAATGTGTGTTGCAATGCTTGAGCGAATATTTCTTTGCTCAAGGTCATACCAGCGGACCGATTTTGGAAAAGCTGCGTTCACTGTCTGACCGAACGCAGTGAGGGCGTTTTAACGCAGCCCAAAATCGGGAGCATGGTTACAGCCAGCTCAGCAAAGCCATGAGCGAAAGTATTGTAACACCAAATACGGTTTTTTCCTGATTTAACTTGATAACCATTTTAAAAAATTTGACAAAACAACTCGGGAAAACAACCGGTTTGAATTGGCATAAACTTATTATATCAGGGGAAAATTAAAATGCCAAACAGTTTTTAACTTCTCAAATCAGGCCTAGAAATCAAATCACATGGTTCAAATTCCATGATTCAAACACATGATTCATTTACATGATTTGAAGTATTGACAAATTTATGGACTAAAGATAAAATGAATGAAATATGAATAGTGATGAAATTAATCCTTTAAAGCGGTCCCGTGAGACTGTTAAGGAGTTTTTCGGGAAAAGTGCATAATTTCCGAAGCCACTCCCTGTCTCGCGTGAGCAGGGATTTTTTATTACTGGACTGGGGGGATAAATTTTGGTGGGAAAGATAAAGGCTGAATTGATGGATGAAGAAAAGATGGATAGAACTTTAACGCGAATTTCTCACGAAATTGTTGAAAAAAACAAAGGCATAGGGGAGTTGGTTTTAATCGGAATACGCACCCGGGGCGTTCCTTTGGCTCAAAGGTTGTCAAAAAAGGTTGCGGATATTGAAGGCGTGGCTCCCCCGACAGGTATTCTTGATATTACCTTATACAGGGATGATTTAAGCACTTTATCAGACATGCCCATTTTAAACAAAACCGAAGTCCCTTTTCGGGTAAAAGAAAAAAAGGTGGTCATTGTCGATGATGTACTTTTCACTGGTCGAACGGCTCGGGCAGCTTTAGATGCAGTGATTGATTTGGGAAGACCTCAAAGCATCCAGCTTGCCGTGCTTGTTGATAGGGGCCACCGTGAACTGCCAATTCGGGCTGATTATGTGGGCAAAAATGTTCCCACCTCAAAACAAGAGCTTATTTCTGTCATGTTAACTGAGATTGATGGCGAGGACCGGGTGGTGATAGAAGATTTAAATTCAATCTAAACATACTCATTAATATTAGCGCATTGCTTTATAATAACAGCCATATTTATTGTCTTTGAGCTGCAACGGCGTCATAAATTATAATCGCTTGTTGAATCCTTTAAATTGGCCCGGCGAGGCTAATAAGGAAAACTTTTGACAATTGTAAAGTAGGTTTGTCAATAGGCTTCCTGTTAGCTTTGCCCACTAACAGGAAGCTTTTTATTGTTATACTTTTTGATAAACAATAACAGAATGCCGCAATTTATTGGATTCACAAGATCTGAACGGCTGACTTATGGGACTCAAAAATAGTGAAGATAGATTCTAGAGTAGAGGGCGAAATCCTAAAAAGGAGGGTGATTGATGGGTGTTACAAAAAAAAATCTGCTGGGATTAAAGGATTGGAGCAGTGATGACATGGAAGTTATCTTACAATCCGCTGAAAGCATGAAAGAAATCGTCCAGAGAAAAAACAAGAAACTACCAACGCTCAAGGGATTTTCCATGGTTAATTTGTACTATGAATCAAGCACCAGGACGCGGTCTTCTTTTGAATTGGCCGGAAAATATTTAGGAGCAGACACGGTAAATGTAAGTGCATCATCAAGCAGCGTTGCAAAAGGAGAAAGTTTAGTTGATACCGGTAAAACATTAGAAGCCATGGGGATCAATATGATAATCATGAGGCATCCCATGGCAGGTGCGCCGCATTTGTTAGCCAAACATCTGAAAAGCACGATCGTTAATGCTGGAGATGGCTATCATGAGCATCCTACCCAGGCGTTACTGGATATGTTTACGATGCGGGAGCATTTTGGACAACTCAAGGGATTAAAAATTGCGATAATTGGTGATATTTTCCACAGCAGGGTGGCCAGGTCAAATATATGGGGCTTAACTAAGATGGGTGCTCAAGTAGCGCTTTCTGGTCCTCCAACCTTATTACAGCCAGATCTCTACGAAAAAATGGGGGCTGATTGCCATTATCGCGTTGAAGAGGCACTAAAAAACGCCGATGTTGTAATGGCATTACGGGTGCAAAAGGAAAGACAGGGAAAAGTATTAATACCTAGTATGCGGGAGTATGCTCGTATGTACTGCGTAACCCAGGAAAGACTGAATTTAGCGAAAAAGGAGGCTTTGCTCCTTCACCCAGGACCTGTAAACCGAGGGATTGAATTGGGGGGATCTGTAATGGACAGTAAACAATCCAATATAGATGCGCAAGTGACCAACGGCGTGGCTGTAAGGATGGCTTTGCTTTATCATTTATCTGGAGGTGAAGAGAATGGAGATATTGCTTAAAAACGCCCAAGTTTTTCGAGGTCAACCAACAAGCAAACGAGAAAAAGCTGATTTACTAATAAAGAAAGGAAAAATAACGGATATAATACCGACCTCTTCAGAAGAAAACATTAGTGGTGTGCCTTTTCATGAAGAGGATCTTGAATCAAAGGAAACTGCTCAGCGCAACCTATCAAAGCAAGACACCCAGATTCGTTCTGATAGAGAAATTATCGATTTATCAGGTTGTTTAATCGTACCGGGTTTTGTTGATATGCATACGCATTTAAGGGAACCAGGCTTTGAAGCCAAAGAAACTATTGCCACTGGAACCAAGAGCGCTGCTCGTGGTGGTTTTACCAGTATTGCATGTATGCCCAACACAGAACCGTCTATCGATAACAGCGGCACGATAGAATTTATATATCAAAAAGCCCGTGAACAAGGCTATGTTAATACGTATCCCATTGCTGCTATCACAAAAGGACGCGCGGGCAGTGAAATAACTGAAATGGATGAATTGGCAAGTGCCGGGGCTTTAGGTTTTTCAGATGACGGCGATCCGGTTATGAATGCTGGTGTTATGAGAACGGCCTTAGAATATAGTAAGATGTTGGACTGCCCAATTATTTCTCACTGTGAGGATGCCAATTTATCCACTGAGGGAGAAATGAATGAGGGGTATCTGGCTTCGATATTAGGGCTAAGAGGTATTCCCGCAGCATCAGAATCAGTGATGGCGGCAAGAGAAATTCTATTAGCCAGATTAACGGGTGTGCCTGTTCATATTGCCCATGTGAGCTGCGCAGATACGGTTCATATTATTCGTCAAGCAAAAAAGAATGGAATATCAGTGACAGCTGAAGCAACACCGCATCATCTTATATTAACTGAAGAAGCGGTGAAAGAATATGACACCAATGCCAAGGTTAACCCGCCCTTGAGGACAGAATTCGACAGAAAAGAGTTAATTAAAGGGATTGAAGATGGCACCATAGATTGTATTGCCTCAGATCACGCCCCTCATACTGCGGACGAAAAAATGGTAGAGTTTACCAATGCCCCCTTTGGCATTTCAGGTCTTGAAACGGCCTTTGCCATTGCAAAAAAGGCCCTGGTTGATGGAGGGGTTCTAACGCTGGAGGAACTGATAAACAAAATGTCTCGCGAACCTGCCAATATTTTAAATATTCCAGGTGGTAAAATAGAAACAGGGCTAACCGCCGATGTAACTGTGATTGACATAAATGAAAATTGGACCGTTGACGCGTCTAAATTTGCTTCTCTGGGTAAAAATAGTCCTTTTGATGGCTGGGCATTAACCGGAAAAATTAAGTCCACCATGGTGAAAGGAGAATTTGTGTATAAGGAATTGGAAGCCAGTAATATTATGGAGTAGAATGCGAGGGGATTTATTATGATTTACGAAGAGATGGGGGAAATCACTAAAAATATTGAGGTGGCCCAGGAAACTTATTTAATGAAGCTGGTTTTAAATAGCGCAGTTCAAAATAGAATCTGCCCAGGGCAGTTCCTACATTTACAGCTTAACAACATAAATTATTACGGCGCTCAAGCTAACAACTCTACCGATATCACATCTCCTACAGCCTCCCCTACTTATATGCTAACGGACCCATTTTTACGCAGACCTTTTAGCATTCATGATGTTGAAAAACTAAACAGCGAACTCGCAATCTTATACAAAATTGTGGGTAAGGGCACATTTTTATTAAGCAAAAGACAGCCAGGTGAGCGATTAAAAGTGCTCGCACCTTTGGGACGAGGGTTTACTTTGGCTGAAGAGAAAAAAGTGCTTTTAATCAGCGGGGGAATGGGAATCGCGCCAATGTATTTTCTGATGAAGGAATTGATGAAAAGGCAGTGTAAAGTGACGGTGCTTGCTGGATTTAATAACAAAAAGCAGTCGGAAGCGATAAGCTTGCTTGAAAATCTAGGCTGTGATGTGCAAGTTTGCACAGAAGATGGCAGTATAGGCCACCATGGATTGGTGATTGATTTATTTGAAAAACATATTAACAGCCAAGGAAAAAACATTGACTTTATCTATACTTGTGGCCCAGAAAAAATGATGGCCAAAATCGCTAGTCGGGCTAACAATCGTAAAATACCTGTAGAGCTCTCCCTAGAAAAGCAAATGGCTTGCGGCATAGGTGCTTGTAAAGGGTGTACTTGTGTGAGCAGTGCGAAGAGCAGCGAAAATAGATCCAGTGAATATGGAGATTTTAAATATACTTGCATCGATGGCCCGGTGTTCAATGGAAAAGAGGTGGTTTTAGATGGCTAATTTAGAAGTAGATTTTGCCGGGATACCGTTAAAAAATCTTTTGACCGCTGCATCTGGAACTTTTGGTTTTGGACTTGAGTATCATAAAGTACAAGCCATTGATGTTTTTGGTGCTATCATTACCAAGGGATTGACGCTTGAACCCCGACCAGGGAACCAGGGCGTTAGGATATGTGAAACGCCCTCAGGGTTATTGAATTCCATTGGTCTAGCGAACCCCGGACTAGAAGTGTTTAGGCGCGACATACTACCTGAATTAAAGAAAACGGGGGCTACTGTTATTGTCAATATTGCAGGAAAAAAGCCGGAAGAATATATGGAATTGTCTGAAGCGCTTTCCCGGGTAAATGGAGTTTCTGGCATTGAACTCAATATATCCTGTCCAAATGTAGAAAAAGGCATGGAATTTGGTGTTGATGCAGACCTAACTTATTATTTGGTCAAGTCCGTCCGGGAAACGACAGAGTTGCCTTTAATTGTTAAATTAACACCTAATGCGCCGGATATAAATGCTGTGGCTTTGGCCACCCAAGAAGCGGGTGCCGATGGGCTATCATTGATAAATACAGTGAAAGGAATGGCCATTGATATCCATAGAAAAAAACCCGTATTTAACAATAAAGTGGCTGGTCTATCAGGTCCGGCTATAAAACCGATTGCTTTAAAGGAAGTATACAATGTGAGCAGGTCTGTTAGCCTGCCGGTCATGGGAGTCGGTGGCATCACGGATTACCGGGATGTCATTGAATTTATTTTAGCTGGAGCCAGCGCAGTTTCCCTGGGAAGCATAAATTTTGTTAACCCCCAGGCTGTGCAACAAATAAGCCAAGACCTAAATCTATATATGAAGCGAGAAGGCTATTCAAACATCTTTCAGATGCAAGGGTTGGCTTGGTAATCTTTGCATGAGCAAAAAAGTATAAGAACTCTTTGTATTTCTTGTGTGAAATTATATGAAACATGTGCTCAATCATTTCGTGTGAGGGGGTGTAATAAACATGGTTATAAAAAATGAACGCTTAAAAGAAAAAATTGTTATTGCTCTGGATTTTTCAAGTCCGGATGCGGCAAAAGAAATCGTCAATCATTTGGGTGAAAACGTTCTCTGGTATAAGGTGGGAATGGAATTATTTACTGCAGCCGGTCCTAAAATTATTGAAGAATTGGCGCAGCAGAATAAAAAAGTTTTTCTAGATTTAAAGTATCATGATATTCCCAATACTGTAGCTCAAACGGCAAAATTATTAGTGGGGACCGGGGTTAGTATGTTCAATATTCACATTTCCGGCGGGAAAAAAATGATTCAAAAAACCTTGGAAGCAGTTCATAAAGAAGCAGAAAATCAGGGTGTCATTCCACCCAAAATATTAGGGGTTACTATGCTCACCAGCCTGGATGAGTGGGAATTTAAAAATATACTAGGATTTTCAGGGCGGTTGGAGGACAAAGTGCTGGAATGGGCAAAATTAGCAGAAAATCTGGGGCTTGATGGTGTAGTAGCGTCACCCCTGGAAGCCGCACGGATAAAAGAGCTTACACATAGTGGTTTTTTAATTGTGACACCGGGAATCCGGCCGAAATCATCAGTTTCAAATGACCAGATGCGAAAAAACACTCCAGGAAAGGCTCTAATTTCTGGTGCGACCCACCTGGTTATGGGAAGGCCAATTACAAATTGCAAGACCATAACAGAAAGAAAAAAAGTTCTCACAGAGGTTTTCAATGATATGAAAGATTAAAGAAATTCAAGCAGTAAGAATAAATCAAAAATAAATTAAATAATGGCTGCTGCTCCCATATCGCAGATCGAAATAATGTTGTTAAGTAGTACTTTTTGTTATTGTTTTCTATTTTATTTTACATTTTCAAGCTCATTATTTTGCTTACTCGTGATTGTACCTTTGAAAGGAGGGCCGGTTATGGGTGAACCTATGTTAGAGATATTCAAAAATACGGGGGCCATTTCAAAAGGGCATTTTTTGCTTTCTTCAGGAAAGCACAGTGAATATTATATTCAGTGTGCTCAAGTATTACAGTATCCTGCTTATACAGAACAGTTAGTACGTAACTTGGCAGAGAAGTTAAATACGTCTTATGACTTGGTTGTGGGCCCTGCTATGGGTGGGATTATCCTGGCGTATGAAATGGCTAGGTATTTCAATATTCGAGCTATTTTTACTGAAAGAGAACAGGATAATATGAAACTTCGAAGAGATTTTTCTATTAAACAGGGTGAAGAGGTGTTGGTGGTGGAAGACGTCATTACCACGGGCGGTTCAGTCATGGAAGTCATTGAATTGATCAGAAGTCATGGAGGGAGGATAAAAGATGTGGCTGCCCTGATTAATCGAAGTGGGGATGAAATTGATTTTAATCCATATGGTTTAACCTTGACCTCTTTGATAAATTTTGAAATCGTTTCATATAATAAAGACGAATGTCCATTATGTAAGAAAGGCATCCAGCTTACTAAACCTGGCAGTAAAAAATTTTTATAATATAACGGGTGCTGTGAACGTGTGCTATATATAAATTTTTTAAAGGGGTTACAGGGTAAAACATAGAATTGTTAAATGGGAAAACTTCGCGCAAGGAGCGATAAAAATGGCTCTGTTAGATATGCGTTTAGTAATAATACCGCTTTTATCAGCCCTGATTGGTTGGTTGACGAATTATTTGGCAATTAAGCTGCTCTTTTGGCCGTATGAAAGTTATACGGTGCCGGGGACTAATTTCAAAATACAAGGGCTGTTATCGCGACGGAAAAAAGATTTTGCCCGGGCTGTTAGCAAAATAATTGCTGAAGAGTTTTTACCCCAAAGGAAGTTAGCTGAAGAAGTCAATCAGGAACAAATGATCGATGAAGTGCGGGCTTCTGTTGACAATTATTTAGATGCTAGCATGGAATCAAGGTTGAAAGTCTTTCCTGGTTATTTTAGACGGCTCTTTGTTGACCTTATAAGTGGGGTTGTGAGCCGTGGTGTGGAGTCCTCATTATATGAAAATTTTGATTCTCTCGTTGACAGTGTCACTGACAAGATAGATATTGCAAAATTGGTGGAACAGGAAATTCTTAAACTGGATACTAGGGAAATCGAGCAGTTAAGTTATAAAATTGCTAAGAGAGAATTGCAGTTTATTAAGGCACTTGGTGGCATATTGGGTTTTTTAATTGGTGTATTCCAAATTTCACTTATTACGTTTATATACTAAATAAATTGAATTGTCCTAAAATGAATTGTTTAAAAAACAATTCATGCAATAATTAATGCTCGCTCAATGCTCTTTTAGACCCCGGTTCTTATACTATTGCCACTTTTAAATACAATTGCCCTTTTAAACTATTGACAAT
Organism: uncultured Clostridia bacterium; assembly: GCA_964487675.1. GTDB lineage: Bacteria > Bacillota > Natranaerobiia > Natranaerobiales > Natranaerobiaceae > CAZARY01. Next base: position 13,011 of record CAZARY010000039.1, read on the forward strand.
TAAATCTAATAAGCTTATAATAACTTTTAAATAATATGTAATGGCGATGATGAGGAAAGTACTCTTGTACTAACTAGGAAAGAGAATACCTGCCTCGGCTGAAAGCAGGTAAACTAGAGTGCTGGAAGAAAACCACCTTTGAGCTGGGCGTTGAAAATTGTTATGTAATGAATAAGTTTTGATAACAAATAATGAGTAAACAGCCCGGGTGATCCTGCCTTAAAGGATTAAGTGAACTGGAGCCGGTTAAATTGGGTGGAACCGCGAGCAAGCTCTCGTCCCATTACAGGGGAGAGTTTTTTTATTTGTTAGGAGAATGTTATTCGCTTGGTCAGAAACTCAG